>NZ_JABWQQ010000020.1:0-108363 GCF_014268555.1 Pseudomonas sp. SWRI111
AACCGCCGTATACGGAACCGTACGTACGGTGGTGTGAGAGGACGGCGGATGTAAATCCGCCTCCTACTCGATCTGAAATTTGGCTATTCCTCTTTCTTTCTCGAAACTTCTGCACAAGTCCTGTAGGAGTAAGCCTGCTCGCGATAGCGGTTTGTCAGTCACGAACATCGGCGACTGGAATACTGCTATCGCGAGCAGGCTCACTCCTACAGGGATCTGATTTCAAATCACATGGTGCGATGCCACGTCGCATTGATTTTTTGATTATTTAGTCAGGTTTTCGTAACGGGTTGTTTGCTGCGGCCTCAGAAACCTTTAAAGTTAACCTTTCGGTCAGCTTTGCACTGTCAACACAGCTCTTTGCTTCGCCAGAAAGGGCTTCTGCACGACTCGAGATTCCCAGTACATAACCAAAAGGGCGGACCCATAACCGCCCAGAGGATGATCCATGTCCAACCGTGAAATATCCCGGCGCTCGTTCCTTCAGGGCGGGCTGGTGGCGGGTGTGAGCGTCACGCTGACACCGCTCAGCAGTCAGGCGCTGGCTGCCTTGATGGAAAACAGCGTGACCGTGCCCTCCGAGCAGTGGCTCGGCAACAACGGCAAGGCGCGGCAGCGTAACGATGCCTTGTCCAAGGTCTGCGGGGCCAAAGTGTTTGCCCGCGACATCCGTGCCAAGGACATGCCGGGCTGGCCGCAGCAGCAAGGTCACGCCATGCTGCTGAAAACCATCAAGGCCGACCGCATCTATGACGGCTACGACTTGTCGTGGCTCGGCGCCGATCTGCAGCCGGACCGCATCGTCACCGCCGCCGACCTGGACAAGGACGGTATCGTCTTCCCCGAAGAACACGCCCCCGATCCGTTGCTGCCGCAAGGCCAGGTGCCGATGTTCATTGGTCACCCGGTGGCGATCCTGATCTGGAATGATTTCGAGCGCTTTCGCCAGGCCAAGAACCAGCTCAAGTTCAATGACAAGGCGATTCGTTACGGCGCCAAAGTGCCGTTCTACGAAGGCGATCCCTACGGCAGCTTCCGCTATGTGCGCGTCGGCGGCCCGACCTCGGCAGACGAAGACGAGTTCGCCAGCCTCAAGGACTCGATCCTGTTCCCGATGCTGAAAAACCGCCGGCCGGTGTGGAATTCCCAGCCGAACCTGCACGGCAACCTGACCGAGCGTGGTCTGTTCTACGCCGAACGGATGAAGAAACAGATCGATACCCCGCCAGACAACTGGCTGGTGTTCGATGAGCGCTACAAGACGCCATCGATCGAACCGGCGGCACTGGAGCCGGACAACGGCAACGGCTGGTACGACCCGAAAACCAAGACCCTGCATTTTGTGGTGGCGACTCAGTGCCCGCTGGAAGTGGCGACCGATACCGCGAAAATGATCGCGCCGTCGCACTTCGGCCTCGCCAATCTGAACCTGCACCCAGGTTACACCGTCGGTTACGGCTCCAAAGACCACAACATTTTCGTCTACTACGCAGCCCTCGCTGCGCTGTATGGCGACGGTGTGCCGGTGCGTCTGGCCAATGATCGCTACGAGCAGTTCCAGAGCGGCATCAAGCGCCACCCGTTCGACATCCGCTACCAATTGGCCGTGGACAAGAACGACTACACCTTCAAGATCTTCCGCGCCGAGATGAGCGTCGACGGCGGTGGCCGGATCAACTACAGCCCGTCGGTGGCCGCGGTTGGCGCCACTGCGGCGCAGTCGATCTACTACATGCCGCAGAATGATCTGCAGGTCACCGCGTATCACTCGCGGGCGGTAGAAGCGGGTTCGATGCGCGGCTACGGCACTCTGCAGAGCATGGCGTCGACCGAGATGATGGTTGACGAAATTGCCAATCGCCTGGGTGTCGACGCGATCGATTTACGCCGCAAGAACGCCCTGCGTTCGGGGATGAAAAATACCCAGGGCGCGATCCCGGCCGGTGCGCTGCGCCTGCACGAGATTCTCGACAAGGCCGCAGTCCACGAAGTCTGGAAGAATCGCGACGCGATCAAGCAGCAGCGCGAAGCGGCTGACCCGGACAACTGGTATGGCGTCGGCTTCGCCATCTGCCAGAAAGACTTCGGTACCGGTTCCGAAGCACCGATGGCCAGCATCGAGTTCACCGCCGACGGGCGCATCACCTTGCGCCACATCGGTATCGAGATCGGCACCGGAATGTCCACCTCGCAAGCCTTGGTCGTGGCAGATTTCCTCGGCAGCCCGGCGCACGAAGTGAAGACCGGCGAAACCGAATGGAAGGAGATGCAGCTGATCACCAGCGGCAACCCTTACATCATGAGTCAGGCCGAGCAAGACAAGTTGCTGCGCAACCCGCGCTGGGTCGGCAAATTGGCGTCGGCGTCGTCGGCGACCAACTCGGCTTACTACTTTAGTCACGCCACGCGGGAAGCCGCGCGCGTACTGTTCAATCACGGCCTGTGGCCGGCAGCGCTAGAGATCTGGCGTCAGGGCCCGTATGGCGGTCAGGCCAACCCTTACGTGGTGCGTCGCGAAGATGCGCATTGGGTTGACGGCAAACTGACCGCCAACGGTATGCAGCCACTGAGTTTCGAGGAGCTGGCCAAGCGTGCCCACGAACGCGGTCTGGTGACAGCTGCCACGGTGCACGGTTTCAACCGCTGGAGCTGGGCCGAGGCTGAATACAGCATCGACGGCGTGCGCGAGCGGCTGCCGCTGGACGGTCTTGCGGTGAAGTACGGTGAGGGTGCGCCACGAGCGAAAAAGGCGCAGATGAACAGTGCCGGTTTCCACTTGCTTGATCGCCAGAACGTCAACTACCCGGTGGTTCAGCTGAACAACGCAGCAGTGACTTACTACAGCCCGGTCGCCACGCTGGTCGAACTCAAAGTCAACAAAGGCTCGGCGCAAGTTGAAGTACTCAACCACCATTCATGGGTCGAGTGCGGGCGTGTGTTGGTTGAAGAGTTGGTCAAGGGCCAGCTCGAAGGCGGTATCGCCATGGGAATTGGTCACGCGCTGATGGAAGAAATGCCGTTGTACGAAGGCGGGCCGGGGGAGGGTGACTGGAACTTCAACCGTTACCGTTTGCCGATGGCGCGCCACGTTGCGGTGTGGAAACAGACCGCGGAAATTCTGCCGCCGCTGTCGCCAAGCGATCCGTCCAAAGGCATCGCCGAGGTGGTGATGATCCCGATTGTCGGTGCCATCGGTAACGCCGTGGCCCATGCCATCGGTAAACGTGTTCGCGATCTGCCCATCACTGCTGCGCGCATCAAGGAGGCCCTCAATGGCTAACCGTCCGCTTCAACTGACTCTCAACGGTCAATCCGTCGGCCCGGTGGACATCCCTGATGACCTGCCGATGATCGACTATCTGCACGAATACAAAAACCTCACCGGTTCGCGCCTGGGCTGCGGCCAAGGCATCTGTCATGCCTGTGTGGTGATCGTCGATAACCCCGACGGCACCAGCGAAGAAGTGCGCACCTGCATCACCGGCGCGCATTACTTCGAGGGCAAGAAGGTTCGCACGATTGAAGGCCATGCGACCCGCGACGAGCAGGGTCAGGTCACCGCGCTGAACCCGATCCAGCAGCGCTTCGTCGATGAGTTCGCCTTCCAGTGCAGCTACTGCGCGCCAGGCTTCGTCAACGCCGCGACGGTGCTGGTTGAAAAGCTGCAACGCCAGCCAATCGTCAAAAGCCAGCTCGAACAGGTCATCGAGGACAGCCTCGGCCACCACGTCTGCCGTTGCACTGGGTACGTGCGTTACTACAACGCTACCCGCAACGTGCTGACCGATCTCGGTTTGGTCAAGGAGGGTTGAGCATGAAGCTGTTACTGACCCGCCTGACCCTGGCGCTCGGGCTGGCTGCGCCGCTGCTGTCTGCTCATGCCGACGATCAGGTCAAGCGCGGCGAGTACCTCGCCCGCGCCGCCGACTGCATGGCCTGTCACACCGCGCCGGGTGGCGCGCCTTATGCGGGCGGCCTGCCGATCGTGTCGCCGTTCGGCACGATCTACGGCACCAACATCACGCCGAGCAAGGAACATGGCATCGGTTTGTATAACGACGACGAGTTCTTTGCCGCGCTGACCGAGGGCAAGCGGCGGGATGGTGCGAACCTGTATCCGGCGATGCCGTATACCTCGTATCACCTGATGCCGCGCGCCGACTCCGATGCGATTCACGCGTACCTGAAAACTATCGAGCCGATCGAACGTGCTGCACCGGTGACCGGCCTCAGCTTTCCATTCAATGTCCGTCTGGGCCTGACCGGCTGGAACATGCTGTACGGCAAAGACCTCAAGCTGGAGCCAGCCGAAGGTAAAAGCCAAGCGTGGAAGCGTGGCCAGTACATGGTCGATGTGCTCGGCCACTGCGGTGAATGCCACACCCCGCGCGGCCTGCCCGGCGCGATGCAACTGGACAAACGCATGACCGGCGGCATTCTCAATGGTTATCTGGCGCCGAGTCTGCTGGCCACCGACTTGGCGGCTCGTGGCTGGAACCAGGAGGATCTGAGCACCTTCCTTAAACACGGCATGAGCGCGCAAGGGACGATGTTCAACGAGATGTTCCCGGTGTTCCACAACAGCACGCAAGGCCTCGACGATGCCGATCTGGCGGCGATGGCGACGTTCTTGCTCGGCGACAAACCGCCAGTGGCCCAAGCGCTTGTTGAGGTACCGGCAGAGAAGCTTGGCGTCAGTGCCCAGCGCGGTCGTCAGGAATATTTGAACGTCTGCGCCGGATGCCACGCGGTCGGTGGCGAAGGCAAACCGCATATCGCGGTGGCCATGCGTGGCAACACCACGTTGCGTCTGGACGACCCACGCAATCTGTTGCGCGTCATCGAAGATGGTATCGGCGAGCAGAAGTTCTCCGGCTTTGAACACATGCAGCCGATGCCTGGCTTCGCCGACAAACTCAGCCCGGAGCAATTGACCGATCTGCTCAATTACCTGCGCCAAGGCTGGGGTGGGCAACCCGCTGAACTGGCGGTGAGCGAAGTGCAGAAGCTGCAAGCGGATGCGCCGTCGATCGAGCACAAGGCGCACTGACATGCAGCATCTTGATCTGCAAGTGGTGCGGCGAGCGCTGGAGTGGTCGGCAGCGGGGCGGCGCATTTGGTTGTGCACGGTACTGACGACTTACGGTTCGGCACCGCGTGCGCCAGGATCGCTGCTGGCGGTGAACGATGGCGGACAGTGGATCGGTTCGCTGTCCGGTGGCTGCGTCGAAGAGGATTTTCTCGAGCGCGTCGCCGAAGGTGCGTTTCTCGATCCGGTCAGCATCGTGCGTTACGGCGCCGGCGAGGATCCGCGCTCGCGGGTCAGCCTGCCGTGTGGCGGCATTCTCGATGTGCTGGTCGAGAAACTCGACGCCGACTGCGCGGTGCAGATGCACTTGCGAGAATTGCAATCGGCGCTGTTGGGGCAGCGTCGCTTGATTCGCCAGATCGATCTGGTCAATGGTGCGCGCAGTCTGTTCGCTGATGGCGAGCAGGGTGCGCGGATTGCGCGCGAAAACGATCGGGTACGCATTCGTGTTGGCGCAGCGCAGCGCTTGTTGCTCGCCGGCTATTCCAGTGTGGCGCAGGCGTGCGCCGAGTTTGCGCTTGGGCTCGGGTTTGAAGTGATTCTCTGCGATCCGCGCGACGAGGTGCTAGAAGGTGTGGTGCTCGACGGCGTGGAAATCCGTCGGCAATTGCCATCGGTGTTTGTTGCCGATGGCGGATGTCATCGCGACACGGCGGTGGTGGCACTGACCCACGATCCGCGCATCGACGATCTGGCGATGATGGAAGCGGTGCGCACTGACGCGTTCTACATCGGCGTGATGGGATCGCAGCAGACCTCGCAGAAGCGTTTCGAGCGTTTGCGGCGCATTGGTGGTTTGAGTGAGGCGGAACTGGCGCGGATTCATGCGCCGATCGGTCTTAATCTTGGCAGCAAGACACCGGCAGAAATTGCCTTGGCGGTGCTGGCGGATATTCTGCGGATTCGCAGAGGGATTGCTCGGGATCAGCTATAGGCCGCCGTTACCCAAACCCTGTGGTGAGGGAATAAATCCCTCACCACAGCACTGATCAGAACCCGAGCTTGTCACGCAACCCGTAATACCAGGCCCCCATCGCCGCAAATGGGGTACGCAGCAATTGCCCGCCCGGGAACGGGTAGTGCGGCAGATCAGCGAACGCATCGAAACGCTCAGCCTGCCCACGCAAAGCCTCGGCCAGCACCTTGCCGGCCAGGTGCGTATAAGTCACGCCGTGGCCGCTGCAGCCCTGCGAGTAATAGATGTTGTCACCCAGACGCCCAACCTGCGGCAAGCGCGACAAGGTCAGCAGGAAGTTGCCCGTCCAGGCGTAATCAATTTTTACATCCTTGAGTTGCGGAAAGGCCTTGAGCATTTTCGGGCGAATGATCGCTTCGATATTCGCCGGGTCCCGCGCGCCGTACACCACGCCGCCTCCGAAGATCAGGCGTTTGTCAGCCGTCAGGCGGTAGTAATCGAGCAAGTAATTGCAGTCTTCGACGCAGTAATCCTGCGGCAACAGGGTCTTTGCCAGCTCATCGCCCAGCGGTTGCGTGGCGATCACCTGCGTGCCGCAGGGCATCGATTTGGCGGCCAGTTCCGGCACCAGATTGCCGAGGTAGGCGTTGCCGGCAACGATAATGAATTTCGCCCTGACCTTGCCTTGCGGGGTGTGCACGACCGGATTGGCGCCGCGCTCGATGCGCACCGCAGGCGACTGCTCATAAATAGTGCCACCGAGGGATTCGACAGCAGCCGCTTCGCCGAGCGCCAGGTTCAGCGGATGGATGTGGCCGCCGCTCATGTCGAGCATGCCGCCAACATACTGATCGCAAGCCACGACTTCGCGGATCCGGTGCTGATCGAGCAGTTCGAGTTGGCTATGGCCGAAACGCTCCCAAAGGCGCTTTTGCGATTCCAGATGGCCCATCTGCTTCGCCGTCAGGGCGGCGAACACGCCGCCGTCCTTCAAATCGCACTGGATGTTGTACGTGGACACGCGTTCACGAATGATCCGGCCGCCTTCGAAAGCCATCTGCCCAAGCATCTGCGCCTGCCGAGGGCCAACGCTGCGCTCGATCACATCAATATCACGGCTATAGCTATTAACGATCTGCCCGCCATTGCGCCCCGAGGCACCGAAACCGACCCTGGCCGCTTCCAGTACCGTCACGCGAAAACCGCTCTCCAGCAGAAAGAGGGCAGAGGACAGCCCGGTATACCCGGCGCCGATCACGCAGACATCCGTCTCCACATCGTCCTGCAGGACAGGGCGTGGCGGTGCGGGATTGGCCGACGCCGCATAATAAGACTCTGGGTAAGGGGTGTTCGCCATCCTGCAGCCTCTGTTTAATATATTTTACGAGTGCGCCGATCCTACCCGAGTTGAAAAACCTCCGCCAGCCACTGAAAATCTCTGTCGGCACGCTGAAATTAAATATTTTGCATATTCATAGGGTTAGGTGAAAAAAAGGTGTTGACACCCCTACGGAATTCCGTAGAATGCCGCCTCACAGCAGGCACGTAGCTCAGTTGGTTAGAGCACCACCTTGACATGGTGGGGGTCGTTGGTTCGAGTCCAATCGCGCCTACCAAACAAAATCCGCTCTGCTGGGCGGTCTGGAAGGGCTCACCGAAAGGTGGGCCCTTTTTTGTTGTCTGCGATTTGCAAGACTTTTGCAAAACTTCCACCTCAGAACGCCAGTTCGGCGCTCACCTCAACATAGTCGATCGTCTTGTCGCCGTGTCCCTCCTGGTAGTGCTTCGTCATCTTCTCATCCGCGTGGCCCAGCAGCGCCTGGATGTATTCCTGGGGGGAGTCCCGCACCTGGGCAAATGACTTGGTCAGGTAGTCGGGCGTGACGGCGTTCCAGTGAAGCTTGGCATCGAGCTGCGACCGCTTGCGGGCTTTCGTCGAGTAGTGGGTCAGGTAAGTGAACAGCATTACGGCCATGCGCCGAACTTACGCAGGACAGAGGTGTTAAAGTCCAGCCCCTTAGAGGGATGAGCCATGACCCAGGAAGAGCAAGCAGTTTCTGAGCGTGCTGTGATGTTTGCGAAGCAAAACCGAACCCGTATTGCCCGGGAGTTGGCCTGTTTGGAGACCTATCCGAGCGATGAGTACCCCGTCTCTGTGTTCATGGCTGGGTCGCCAGGCGCAGGGAAAACTGAGGTGTCCAGGGCATTTATTGGAATGATGCAGGTCGGCGGGTCGAAAGCGTTACGAATCGATCCTGACGATTTTAGAGTCTATTTCGATGAATACACAGGGTGGAACTCCAGGCTCTTTCAGCGTGGAGTAACGACTATTGTCGAGGGAGCCCTGGATCTAGTTTATCAGCAGCGTCAATCGTTCCTGCTGGATGGGACTCTTGCGAATCTCGATGTGGCGCGCCGAAATATCTCGCGAGCTCTTGATAAAGAAAACAGGTCCGCCCAAATAATCTATGTCTATCAGCGTCCTGAACTTGCTTGGGAATTCGTGCTTGCGAGAGAGAGGAGAGATGGAAGGAGTATTCCGTGCCCTGAGTTTGTTAGGCAATTCTATGCCGCAAAGGTCTCTGTCTGTACGCTCAAGCATGAGTTTCAGGATGCGTTGCAAGTGGATGTGATTATCAAGGATAACGATGGGGAGAACGGCGATATTGGCATTAACCTTTCGGCTGACGAAATTGACGGGTTCGTCAACCAGCCCTATGATCCCAGCGAGCTTGAACGTATTTTGAACGGAGAATCCCCATGAAAGGCGAAAAGGCAACAGGCGCTTCGACGAAACTTCATGGTTCGTCGACCATGTCTGATTTTTTCCGCCACGGGTCTGCGGAAGAAAGGCGAGAGATTTATCACATGGCGGCTCGTGCGGCCATTGACGAGCAGAAGGATGTGATCCTCTCGACGAAATCTGGCGAATTTATGGCTGCAAAATGTAAATAATTCTGTATCTACCACCAAGGCCCGGCCTGCAGTTGCCGGGCTTTTTTGCGTCTGGCTCAAAGCTTGGGGGCGTTGGCCTTCTCGATCATGCCGGCGATGCGCTCCAGCAGCATCAGATCCGACTCCTTAAGCCTTACCTTCGCCACTGCTCTGGTTAGCTTCTCGATAACAGCAATCGCGTGGGCGAAGCATTCTTTTGCACGGCTTGATATGGACATACACTTCGGTGTTGGCTTGGGACCTTTCCATCAGCACCATACTGGCGCATATCGGCGGCCTGATCGACGAGCGCAGCCATCTGGACTGCAATCTCTACCAATCCTTTATGCGGACTATCAGTACACCGTTTTAAATATTCTGGACTGGATCTTTATCTTCTTTGGTTCGCGTAAGCGCCTCGGTGACATGCTTGCCTCCACGATTGTGGTCCGCTCCAGGTAGCTCAGGATTCAGTGCGGGCGCAAGGCGTTGATGCCGAGAAAAACGTAAATCTGTCGGATATTGAACAGGTTACGAGTTTTTTTAACCGACCGGTTATCCAAAAAGCCTTGTTGAGGGTTGTGAATTTAAGTAACATCCGTCCCGCGTTCACCACCACGGTTTATGCATTTTTAAATCCCAAGCTTCCATCAGCTGCTTGGGATTTTTTTTGCCTGCGATTTGGCTTCTCCCGCCCCCTCGTTTTTTCTTCGCTGTCTCGCGACACCCGGCGATATGCCGCGGCACGTCGCGGTTTTTTCGACTACTACTGACTGGCCGATTTTCTAACGATTGCCGATTGGGGGTAGCGATGCTGAGTCACTGGTTCCTCGCCGCTGTGCATCTTCTGGCTTTTGCCTTGGGCTTCTGGGCCGTGCTGACGCGTGGTGCGGCGTTCAGTCGTCTGGCGGCCGGTACGGGAGAGGTCGGGCGGGTTTTGCTGGCCGATAATCTCTGGGGAGTGTCGGCGCTGATCTTGCTCATCACCGGCGGGATGCGAGCCTTTGGTGGCTACGAAAAGGGTGCTGACTATTACCTTCATCAGCCGCTGTTTCATCTGAAGATGACGCTGTTTGTACTGATTCTGCTAATTGAGCTTGCACCGATGATTACATTGATCAAATGGCGGATCGGCAAGGCGCGGGGAGCGGTGCTTGATACCGGGCGAGCAAGGTTGTTTGCGCGTCTCAGTCACGTCGAAGCGCTGCTGCTGGCGCTCATGGTCATCGCGGCCACGGGTATGGCGCGGGGCATCTCGTTGGGTTAGGAGCGCGAATTCCCCGTGCGCTATCGGAAACGTCCGACAGTCAGTGACAGGAATGGCAGGTAGTATCGTGCGGCAAGAGAGGAGGGGAGGCGTAACGAAGTGTTCCGGTGTTTCAAGCGCCGTACCCAGTGGAGTGGGGAGCGGATGGCAAAACGGCGCGTGAATCTTTAGCCAGTCATTGCGCGCAGGCACACGAACTGGCTACTGACTGCGGGTGGCTCAGGGCGTCTGTGGCTTGTCCGGGGCGGTCAGGCCAGCCTGGATGCGCTGATAGATTTCTTCACGGTGCACGGCAACATTTTTCGGAGCGTTGATACCGATGCGGACCTGTTGCCCGCTGACGCCCAGAATGGTGATGGTGATGTCATCACCGATGTTTATGCTTTCACCGACTTTGCGGGTGAGTATCAGCATGGTCTTCTCCTTGATTGCTTTGTAGGGCACCTGATTCAGACAGTGCAGAAGTCGGTGGTACGTATAGATTAGTGCGAAGTCTCACGGTTTGGGTGCCTCTTTCTGACGCGCAGAAGCGGCATTAATTCCCAGGGCGTAACTATACAGAGGCTGCAATCATCAATCTCGTTGTTTTGTGCCCATTTTGCGGGGCTCGCGAAGTATTTATGAATGTTAAGATCGCCGCTTTGAGAATTCCGAGGAAAGCGTTGTGCGCAAATTGGTCTGGTTGGTCGCGGCACTGGCATTGGCAGGGTGTGGTGAAGGCAAGCCTGTAGAGGAGCAAAAACCAAAAGCGGCGGTTGCGCCGGCAGTGGCGTCGGCGCCGCAGTGGGATCTCGAAGTGCGTGGCGAAACCCCTCAGGCCGTCAGCGATCTGAGTGGCTGGTTGATCGAGCATGCTTTCGTCCCGACCGTTATCAAGGACAGCAGCGGCAAGACGCGGATTCTCATCGGTCCGTTCAATTCCAGGGCTGAAGCTGAAGCGCGAAAGGTGCAGGTGGATGCGGCTTTGGTGAAAGCCAAAAAGCAGAACATTGAATCGGTGTTGGTCGAGCATCCGATCGCGCCGTAAGCATGCCATTCGGCGGAGTTGCCTAAAGGCGATCCGGCGCGATTCGTTTTCAAGGGAGTCGCTGATGATTTCCACAAGGAGCGCCCGATGGCTTCCGCCAATCCTTACAGGCTGTTCGATGTCACCTTGCACCGCAAAACGCAATTGAGTCCGCACATGATGCGGCTCACGCTGACGGGGCCGCCAGTCACCGAAATGGCAACGTGGGCACCGGACCAACGAGTAAAGCTGTTTTTTCCCGCCGCTGACGGCACGCACTCAAAGCTTGTCCGGGAAGATGGTTGGTACGCTCGATTCAAGTCGATGCTTGCGGATCGTCGTCCCGCGATGCGCACTTACACCATCCGGCATCTGCGTGCCGAACAGGGGGAGGTGGATATCGATTTTGTATTGCATGGGGAAACCGGTCCGGCATCGCGTTGGGCGTTGCGAGCGCAGCCAGGGGACTCGATGCAGATTCTTGCGCCTGACAAGCAATTTTCAGCGAAAGAAACCGGTGGGTTTGAATGGAAGCCCCCAAAAACGCTCACGCAGTTGCTGATTGTCGCGGATGCGACGGCATTGCCGGCGGCCATGGGGATTCTCGATGAGTTGGCCGCCCTCGCGAAGCCACCGCAAACGCAGGCGTTCTTCGAAGTCGATAGCGCGCAAGACATGCTCGTCGTGCCGGACTGGCCGGGGCTCTCAGTACAATGGCTGATTCGCGATCAAGCCGATGCGGTGGTTGCCGGTGCGCTGATGGTGGATGCCGTGCGCCATGCAGTCCTGCCCGTGCAGCCAGCTGCGGGGCAGGCGGTAGAGCTGGCTGAGGTCGATATCGATAAAGACATTCTCTGGGAAGTTGCCGAGACGGCCAGTGAAGGCTTCTATGGCTGGATCGCTGGAGAAAGTGCCGCGGTCATGAATCTGCGCAGGTACTTGATCAAGGAGTGCGGCATTCCCCGCGAAGCGCTTAACCTGATGGGCTATTGGCGCGACACCAAGCCTGGTGTTCAGGCGTAAAAAAGGGCCTCGAACATTTCTGTTCGAGGCCCTTTTTTTTGTCGCGATTGATCAGCCGCAAGCTTTCAGATTAACCGGGCCGACGAACTCGTTGCCTCGTCCCATCACGCACGCCACGCTTTGATTGCGCTGACGCTCCCAGTCCTGCACCGGGTAGGTCTTGTCCCATGCTTCGTACAAGCGCCGATCCTGTTTCGACAGGCGCAAGCCGTATTGCTTGCTCATGTAGAAATAGGTGCGCGCGATCATTCCGCGAATCGACGGGCGGGGCATGACCTTCTTTGCCTTGAAGTCGACTTGGGTCAGGCATGAGCCGTACTGGCCGGACTGCACTGGCAGCCAGCCGAAGCTGAAGTTGCTGCGGTCACCGTTGACCTCGCCGATGCTCGGTACCAGGTTGTGCAAATCCGCTTCGGCTTTCTGATAGGTCGGGTCGTAGCGTGTGCAGTTTTTACGCCCGCCTTCTTGCCAGCATTGGCGCTGATGGCCGATTTGCCAGGCCGGCACGATGTGCTCCCATTCGATACGAGACGCGCGTTTGGCGTTCTTGCGCGGAACGTAACCACACGCCTTCAAGTCGACTCTGTTGCCGGTGTATTTGCAGCCGCAGTAAAACTCGGTGGACTGCGGTGCGTACAGTGTCCAGGCGACCTTCTTGGCTTCAGTGAATGTGCGGGGGGCGCCAGCATGGGCGCCCATGGTGACGAACAGCAGCAGTAGAGCAAAACAGCGGACAATCATTGAATCAATCTTCCTTCGGCACAACCCAAAAAATCTGCACGCCACCGTCGTCGCGGTAGGCGAGGGTGACGTTGTCGTTCTCGTCGATTTCCTCAAGCAGACGCTCCCACTGGTCCATCGGCTCGTCTGGCAGGCGGAAGATCAGTGCGGCTTTGGCTTTCTGTGCGGTGGGGGAGTTGATGATTTTCTGAACGCGCATGCCCATGCGTTCGTAAGCGTCAGGAGCATCAGGAGAGGTGGCCACGAGGTTATCCTTATTAAGCTGTACGTGCATACAGTATTTAACTGTAAGCATTTTCGCAACTGCTTAAATTTCAAGAAAATCCTCTGACAGCGGTTTTCAGATTTTGGTGTAGGGCGCGTCGAGTTTTTTGTAGGAAAGATGCTGGACGAGGCATCACCCGCCGATCAGGCGAGTGATGAATCGAATGCCCGGTCCAGACTGGATCGGGCGAGGGGCAATCAGTATTCCCAGAACATCCGTTGCAGCTCTTTGCTGTCGTTGGTTTTGGTCAGTGCGACCATCGCCAGGATGCGGGCTTTTTGCGGGTTCAGGTCGTGCGCGACCACCCAGTCATACTTGTCATCTGGTTGTTCGGCGTTACGCAGGACAAAGCCGCCAGCGTTGACGTGGGACGAACGAATGATTTGCACGCCATCCTTGCGCAGCGCTTGCAGGGCCGGGACAACGCGGGAAGACACCGAGCCGTTGCCGGTGCCGGCATGGATGATCGCCTTGGCGCCGGATTGCGCGAGGGCCTTGTAGGCGGTATCGCTGACGTTGCCATAGGAGTAGGCGATTTCTACGTCCGGCAGGCTTTTGATGGTTTTGATGTCGAATTCCGAATCCATGGTATGGCGCTTGGCTGGCAAGCGGAACCAGTAGGATTTGCCTTCAACGACCATGCCCATCGGGCCCCACGCGCTTTTGAACGCTTCGGTCTTGATGTTGATCGTTTTGCTGACGTCGCGACCGGACTGGATCTCATCGTTCATGGTCACCAGCACGCCTTTGCCGCGAGCTTCTTTGCTGCTGGCCACGGCCACGGCGTTGTACAGGTTGAGCATGCCGTCGGCAGACATGGCGGTACCCGGACGCATCGAGCCGACCACGATGATCGGCTTGTCGGTTTTCTCGACCAGGTTCAGGAAGTAAGCGGTTTCTTCCAGGGTGTCGGTGCCGTGGGTGATGACGATGCCGTCGACATCTTTGCTGTCGGCCAGTTCGGCCACGCGACGACCCAGCTGCAGCAGGTTTTCGTTGGTGATGCTTTCGGAGGCAATCTGCATGACTTGTTCGCCACGTACATTGGCCAGCTTGCTCAGCTCGGGAATGCCGGCGATCAGTTGTTCAACGCCGACCTTGGCGGCTTGATAGGTGGCGCTGTTGGCGGCGCTCGCACCGGCACCGGCGATGGTGCCGCCAGTGGCAAGTACCACGACGTTAGCGAGCTTGGTCTGGGTTTCGACTTCTTTTGCCTGAAGGGCGGTGGGCAGGAGCAGGAGGAGGGCCAAAGCGCCCGGAACCAAAGTGTTGAAAGCAGATTTCATTATTTTTCTCTCTAGTAGTGAGACGGTGCTGATGCAGGTTCATCTAGATGCGCCCCGAGCCGATCTGGAGGCTGGGGTGCAATGAACGGAGCAGGATCTGTACCACTCGTACTTTGCGCCGTAAAAATGTTTAACTCGATGATTTGCATCAATATTTTATAAATCTTCAAATTGCGGAGTGAGTCGGTTATCCGGGTTTCCGAACACTGCGCGTCTTCCTGTTCGGCTCTCCGAAAGGGACTACCGGTTCTGTCCGGTTATGCGGATTGCCGATTTGCGTCTTTCTGCTAAAGAAACATTCGTTCGGGCCGATGGGTGTTCAAGGAAACTAAAACGTAGGGAGTTCCCATGTCACTGACGGTCGGTTTTACAAATCCTGGCGCTGTCACGATCGGCGGCAAGACCGCGGCAACGATCAACACAATGAATCAGGAGCAAGCGGATGCTTCTGCCGAGGCGTCTGGCACCGAGAAGGCTGACGGCACGCAGGTCAGAACCGGTGGTGGTCCTGCTGCACCAGCAGACAGCAAGGCTGAAAGCGGCGATAACCTGGGCGTCACCGTCAAGATGCTGCTGAAGCGGATGCAGGAACTGCAAAAGCAGTTGCAGGAACAGCAGCAGCAACTGGCGGCCGCTCAGGCCCGCAGCTATCCGACGCCGGAGGCAAAGTCGCAGGCGCTCATGGCCATTCAGGGGCAGATCGCACAGACCAGCGCAGCGCTGGCGGAAGTGGCCGGTTCGCTGGTCAAGGAAATGTCCAAGAGCACTACCAGCGGTAATTTTGTCAGCACCACGGTGTAAGCAGCGAAAGGGCGGGTCGGACGATTCGCCCTACAATAAATGACGATTTGTGATTGTTGACAAATGTCGGCGGGATTCGCATAGTTCGGTCTACGCAAACGTTTGCGCGACTCATGCGGCGCGGTAAGGCCGGGAGAAGCGATGAAGCTTACGCCAGCGCGAGCGTTGCTCACAATAATCATAAGATCGGAGTGAACCCATGAAGCTGCCATTCGCTGGACGTCTTCTTGCTGTCGCTATGCTGGCTGCCACAGCCGCCGCACTACCCGTCTCGTCGGCATTCGCCGAATCCCCTGAAAAACCCAAGGTCGCGCTGGTCATGAAGTCGCTCGCCAACGAATTCTTCCTGACCATGGAAGACGGCGCCAAGGCTTACCAGAAAGAACACGCTGCCGATTTCGACCTGATTTCCAACGGCATCAAGGACGAAACCGATACCGCGAACCAGATCCGTATCGTCGAGCAGATGATCGTCTCGAAAGTCGATGCGCTGGTCATCGCGCCCGCCGACTCCAAGGCCATGGTGCCCGTCATCAAGAAAGCCGTTGATGCCGGCATCACGGTCATCAACATCGACAACCAGCTCGATCCTGCCATCGTCAAAAGCAAGAATATCAGCGTGCCATTCGTAGGGCCGGACAACCGCAAGGGCGCACGTCTGGTAGGCGAATACCTGGCCAAGCAACTGAAGGCGGGCGACGAGGTCGGCATCATCGAAGGTGTCTCCACCACGACCAATGCCCAGGCACGCACGGCCGGCTTCAAGGACGCGATGGACGCGGCGCAGATCAAGGTGGTGTCGCTGCAGTCCGGTGACTGGGAAATCAACAAGGGCAATCAGGTTGCCTCTTCCATGCTCAGCGAGTACCCGCAGATCAAGGCGCTGCTGGCTGGCAATGACAGCATGGCGGTCGGTGCCGTTTCCGCGGTGCGTGCCGCTGGCAAGGCCGGTCAGGTGAAAGTGGTCGGCTACGACAACATCAACGCCATCAAACCGATGTTGAAGGACGGTCGCGTGTTGGCGACGGCTGATCAGTTCGCCGCCAGACAAGCTGTATTCGGCATCGAGACCGCGCTGAAAATCATCAAGGGCGAGAAAGTCGACGGCGCTGCCAATGGCGTGATCGAAACGCCGGTCGAACTGGTTACCCAATAAGTCTTCTGGCGACACAACGGCGCTCGTCCGTCCGGGCGAGCGCATGGAGAGTTTTTTATGTCAGTTTCCGCCCCGAACGCTGTCCTCTCGGTCAGCGGTATCGGTAAGACTTATGCGCAACCGGTGCTCAGCGGCATCGATCTGACGCTGATGCGTGGTGAAGTGTTGGCGCTGACCGGCGAGAATGGCGCTGGCAAAAGCACCCTCTCGAAGATCATCGGTGGCCTGGTCACCCCGACCACTGGCCGCATGGAATTCCAGGGCAAAGAATACTGCCCTGGCAGCCGTACCCAGGCCGAAGACCTCGGCGTGCGCATGGTCATGCAGGAACTCAATCTGTTGCCGACGTTGTCGGTGGCGGAGAACCTGTTTCTCGATAACCTGCCGAGTCACGGCGGCTGGATCAGTCGCAAGCAATTGCGCAAGGCCGCTATCGAAGCCATGGCGCAAGTCGGTCTCGACGCGATTGATCCGGACACGCTGGTCGGCGAGTTGGGCATCGGTCATCAGCAGATGGTCGAAATTGCGCGCAACCTGATCGGTGACTGCCATGTGCTGATCCTCGACGAGCCGACCGCGATGCTCACCGCGCGCGAAGTCGAAATGCTCTTCGAACAGATCACTCGTCTGCAGGCTCGCGGTGTTTCCATCATTTATATTTCCCACCGCCTCGAAGAACTGGCCCGCGTCGCTCAGCGGATTGCCGTGTTGCGCGACGGCAATCTGGTCTGCGTCGAGCCGATGGCCAATTACAACAGCGAGCAACTGGTCACGCTGATGGTCGGTCGCGAACTGGGCGAGCACATCGACATGGGGCCGCGCAAGATTGGCGCCGCGGCGCTGACGGTCAAGGGCCTGACCCGCTCGGACAAGGTGCGCGATGTGTCCTTTGAAGTGCGTGCCGGAGAAATCTTCGGTATTTCCGGACTGATCGGGGCAGGGCGTACCGAGCTGCTGCGGTTGATCTTCGGCGCTGATACTGCCGATAGCGGCAGCATCGCGCTCGGTTCGCCGGCTCAGGTGGTCAGTGTGCGGTCGCCGGTCGACGCGGTGCGCCACGGTATTGCCTTGATCACCGAGGATCGCAAGGGCGAGGGCTTGCTGCTCAGCCAGTCGATCAGCGCCAATATCGCGCTGGGCAACATGCCGGAAATTTCCAGTGGCGGGTTCGTCAATAACGGCGACGAAATCTCTTTGGCACAGCGTCAGATTGATGCCATGCGTATCCGCAGTTCCAGCCCGACACAACTGGTGTCGGAGCTGTCGGGCGGTAATCAACAGAAAGTGGTGATTGGTCGCTGGCTGGAGCGCGATTGTTCGGTGCTGCTGTTCGATGAGCCTACCCGCGGCATCGACGTCGGTGCCAAGTTCGACATTTATGCTTTGCTCGGTGAATTGACTCGCCAGGGCAAAGCGCTGGTGGTGGTTTCCAGTGACTTGCGTGAGCTGATGCTGATCTGCGACCGGATCGGCGTGCTGTCGGCAGGGCGCCTGATCGACACTTTCGAGCGCGATAGCTGGACCCAGGATGATTTGCTTGCCGCCGCGTTCGCCGGCTACCAGAAACGTGATGCGTTGCTCAACGAAGCGGCGCCTAGGGATCTCCCATGAAAACTGCATCTCCTGCCGGCAAACGTAGTGGCAATTTCTACGGCCTGGGCACTTATCTCGGCCTGGCCGGTGCCTTGCTGGCAATGGTCGCGCTGTTCTCGATGTTGAGCAGCCACTTTTTGTCCTATAACACCTTCAGCACGCTGGCCAATCAGATTCCCGACTTGATGGTGCTGGCGGTCGGTATGACCTTCGTGCTGATCATTGGCGGTATCGACCTGTCGGTGGGTTCGGTGCTGGCACTGGCGGCGTCGACGGTCAGCGTTGCCATTCTCGGTTGGGGCTGGAGCGTATTGCCAGCTGCGTTGCTCGGCATGGCGGTTGCGGCGCTGGCCGGTACGATCACCGGCTCGATCACCGTGGCCTGGCGGATCCCGTCATTCATCGTGTCCCTGGGTGTGCTGGAAATGGCCCGGGGCGTGGCCTATCAGATGACCGGGTCGCGGACTGCGTACATTGGCGATGCATTTGCCTGGCTGTCGAACCCGATCGCTTTCGGCATCTCGCCGTCATTCATCATTGCCTTGCTGGTGATTTTCATCGCCCAGGCCGTTTTGACCCGCACGGTGTTCGGCCGCTACCTGATCGGCATCGGCACCAACGAAGAGGCGGTACGCCTGGCCGGGATCAATCCGAAACCCTACAAAATTCTGGTGTTCAGCCTGATGGGTCTGCTGGCCGGGATCGCTGCGCTGTTTCAGATTTCCCGACTGGAAGCGGCCGACCCGAATGCCGGTTCCGGCCTGGAACTGCAAGTGATTGCTGCTGTGGTAATCGGCGGCACTAGCCTGATGGGCGGGCGCGGCTCGGTGATCAGTACATTCTTCGGCGTGTTGATTATTTCCGTGCTGGCGGCAGGGCTTGCCCAGATCGGTGCGACCGAACCGACCAAGCGCATCATCACGGGTGCGGTGATCGTGATTGCGGTGGTGCTCGACACTTATCGCAGTCAACGCGCCAGTCGACGGAGCTGAGATAACGATGGCAACGATCAAGGATGTAGCGGCACTCGCAGGCATTTCCTACACGACCGTGTCCCACGTGGTGAACAACACCCGGCCGGTCAGTCAGGAAGTGCGTTTGAAAGTCGAAGCCGCGATCAAGAGTCTCGATTATGTGCCCAGCGCGGTGGCGCGTTCGCTGAAAGCCAAGACCACTGCCACCATCGGCTTGCTGGTGCCCAACAGTCTCAACCCGTACTTCGCCGAACTGGCACGGGGCATCGAGGATTATTGCGAGCGAAACGGCTACTGCGTGATCCTCTGCAACTCCGACGACAACCCGGAAAAACAGCGCAGCTATTTACGCGTGTTGCTGGAAAAGCGCATCGACGGTCTGATCGTTGCCTCCGCCGGCGGTGACAGTAGCCTGGCGGAGGGGCTGGCGGGCGTGAAGACGCCGATGGTGATTGTCGACCGTGGCCTGGAAGGTGTGAATGCCGATCTGGTGCGCATCGACCACGAGTACGGCGCTTATCTGGCGACACGTCACCTGCTCGAGTTAGGCCACCGCGACATCGCCACTATTGGTGGTCCGGCGAGTACCAGCGTGGCGCAAATGCGTCAGGCCGGATATTGCCGAGCGCTGAAAGAGGCAGGCATCGAGGCGCGCGCGGAGCGCATGCTGGAGAGCGACTTTACCAGCACCGGCGGTTACAACGCCGCGGCCCGGCTGCTTGAAAGCAATCCGCCCAGTGCGATTTTTGCCGGTAACGACATGATCGGCATCGGCGTGTTACGCGCGGCGGCCGAACGTAACGTGCGGGTACCGGCCGAGCTGTCAGTGATCGGCTTCGACGACATCCAGATGAGCCGCTACGTTTATCCGGCGCTGACCACAGTTGGCCAGTCGATCCTGCAACTGGGGGAAATGGCCGCTGAAGTCTTGTTACGAAGGATTGCTACGCCGAATCTGGGCACTGATCAGCGGATCGTGACCCCGAGTATTGTCTTGCGCGAATCCACTGCGCCGCAGTCCGGCGTGTTCACCGAATACCGCTGAAACCGAATTGACGAGTAGTGATGTATGCCAGCAAATGTAGTGGTAATAGGCAGCTTGAACATGGACCTGGTCACCCGGGCGCCACGGCTGCCGACAGGCGGTGAAACGCTGATCGGTCACTCTTTCGCCACCGTGTCCGGTGGCAAGGGCGCCAACCAGGCCGTGGCCGCGGCGCGCCTCGGGGCGCAAGTGGCGATGGTCGGTTGCGTCGGCTCTGACGATTACGGTGTGCAGTTGCGTGATGCGCTGCTGGCCGAGCAGATCGATTGCCAGGCCGTTAGCGTTGTCGAGGGTTCCAGTGGCGTGGCGCTGATCGTGGTCGATGACAACAGTCAGAACGCTATCGTAATTGTTGCCGGCGCCAACGCAGCGATGACGCCCGCGGTGATTGACCGGTTCGATGCGGTGTTGCAGGACGCCGATGTGGTGATCTGCCAGTTGGAAATCCCGGATGCCACGGTGGGGCATGCGCTCAAGCGCGCACGTGCACTGGGCAAGACGGTGATTCTCAATCCGGCACCGGCCAGCCGACCACTGCCGGCAGACTGGTTTGCCGCCATCGATTATCTGATTCCCAACGAGAGTGAAGCGGCCGCGTTGAGCGGCCTGCCGGTCGACTCGCTGCAAACCGCTGAAAAGGCTGCCAGCCACCTGCTCGCCATGGGCGCGAGCAAGGTCATCGTCACCCTCGGTGCCGAGGGCTCGCTGTTCGCCAACGGCAAGGGCTTCGAGCATTTTCCCGCGCCGAAAGTGAAGGCGGTCGATACCACGGCGGCTGGCGACACCTTTGTTGGTGGTTTTGCCGCTGCGCTCGCGGCTGGCAGTTCCGAGGCCGAAGCTATCCGCTACGGACAAATCGCCGCCGCGCTGTCGGTCACTCGCGCAGGTGCGCAACCGTCCATCCCACGTTTATCCGACGTTCAGGGGTTTAAACCCGCATGAAGAAAACACCTCTGCTGAACATCGCGCTATCGCGCCTGATCGCCTCTTTGGGCCATGGCGACAGGGTGGTCATCGGCGACGCCGGGTTGCCGGTGCCGCCGGGAGTCGAACTGATCGATCTGGCCCTGACGCATGGGGTCCCGGATTTCGTCAGCACGCTGAAGGTCGTGCTCAGCGAGATGCAGGTCGAGAGCCATGCGCTGGCCAGGGAGATCTTCGACAAGCAGCCGACGGCGCTGGCTACGCTGGAGGCATTGAATGCCGAAGGTGCGCTGGGACGTCGCGATTTGCTCACTCACGAGCAGTTCAAAGTGCTCAGCCGACAGGCACGGGCGATTATTCGTACAGGCGAATGTCAGCCGTACTGCAACATCGTGCTGGTCGCCGGGGTTACATTCTGATTTCGATTTTCAACTGCACAAGGAATGCGCCATGCAACGCTATGCTGAAAAAATCCATCACCTGATCCGGAGCCTGCTGCTTTTGTCCGTGATAACCGCGACCGGCGCTCAGGCGGCGGAAAAAATCGACTTGATCATCGATACCGATCCGGGCGCTGACGACGTGGTCGCCTTGCTGTTCGCCCTGGCCTCGCCCGACGAGCTGAATATTCGTGCGTTGACCACCGTGGCTGGCAACGTGCGCCTCGACAAGACTTCGCGCAACGCGCGCCTGGCGCGGGAGTGGGCGGGGCGCGAAGACGTGCCGGTTTACGCTGGCGCGCCGAAGCCGCTGATGCGCACGCCGATCTATGCCGAGAACATTCATGGCAAGGAAGGTTTGTCGGGTGTCACGGTTCACGAACCGAAAAAAGGCCTCGCGCAAGGCAGTGCCGTCAACTATTTGATCGATACGCTCAAAGGCGCCAAACCACACAGCATCACTATTGCCATGCTCGGCCCGCAAACCAACCTGGCACTGGCGCTGATCCAGGAGCCCGAGATCGTCCAGGGCATCAAGGAAGTGGTGATCATGGGCGGCGCGCATTTCAACGGCGGCAACATCACCCCCGTGGCCGAATTCAACCTGTTCGCTGATCCGCAGGCGGCTGAGGTGGTGCTCAAGAGTGGCGTGAAGCTGACGTATCTGCCGCTGGACGTGACGCACAAGATCCTCACCAGTGACGCACGCCTGAAGCAGATTGCCGCGCTGAACAACAATGCGAGCAAGATTGTCGGCGGCATACTCAATGAATACATCAAGGGCGATATGGAGCACTACGGTATTCCAGGTGGCCCGGTGCACGACGCGACGGTCGTGGCTTATTTGCTCAAGCCTGAGCTGTTCACCGGGCGGTCGGTCAATGTCGTCGTGGACAGCCGGGAAGGGCCGACATTCGGCCAAACGATCGTTGACTGGTACGACGGTTTGAAAGCGCCGAAGAATGCGTTCTGGGTCGAGAATGGCGACGCCCAGGGATTCTTTGATCTGCTGACCGAGCGCCTGAAACGTCTGAAATAAGCCAGTACCCGCAGGCCGTTGCTTGCGGGTTTTTACTGCGTCTGTTCGGCCTGTACGGTCGTGTATCGTTCAAATGCCTGATTGATAAATTGCTGCGCTGCCTTTATACCCAACTCCTTGACCAATAAATCGATACCGATCAGCGCCAGCTCTTCCGTCGTGCCGGGGCTGTAAGAACTGTGTCCGTCCGCCCATTTGGCGTTAATGGCGGCGTCGATGTGGAGGCTGGTCATGAGAGGCTCGAAAGGTCAGGAGGTCTGTTTTCGAGTTAACCATTTTGCGCGACATTTGGCACTGCGACTTAGGCATGAACGGAGCGCTATGCGACACTTGGTCTTTTCCGGTTTTCCGAGGACCCTGTTGTGCAAATCGATCTGAATGATCCCGATGGCCTGACAATTGCTGCTGTGCGCCAGCTACTGGCTTCAGCCAGCGATGACGAGCACACCCAGTTGCGCGTGACCAAAGGTGGCATCGCCTATCTGTCCACCGTAACCGGTGGACAAGAGATCGACGGTCTGCTGTTTCGCCTCGAAACGTGGGCGAAGGGCTCGGGCTATGTGGGCAAGGTCGCTGCCAGCGATGAAGTCTGGGTGATGCAGATTTACAACGCGCTCAAAGACAACTGGCCGAATCCACCGTTTGACTACATCGACGTTTATTGAGCGTCGTTAATATTCAGTCACGATTGTTTGATAAAGAGTCGGGCAAGGCTCAGGCACACTCGTCGTTTTTCGATTGTGGGGCAGGGTGATGGCACTCGCCGGGAAACCAAACGCCGGATTGGCGGTCGCACGATCTCAGCTTAACCATTTTAAACAAGGAGGCTTCATGCCTTTGAAGTTCGCGACACTGGGTGCATTGATGGCTGCTGCCATGTTGGCGGGTTGCTCCACGACCTCCAGCGAGTCAGCCAAGGATCCAGTGGCATCCGAATCCGGTCACAGCCGCTGTGAAGCGACGGCGGCAGAGTTCACCATTGGTAAAAAGGCATCGCCGCAACTGCTGGAGGAGGCGCGGGCCAAGGCCGGCGCACAGAACGCACGCTTCCTCAAGCCAACCGATATGATCACCCTGGAATATCGTTCCGATCGGCTGAATCTCAACACCGACAACAATCTGGTGGTGACGCGCGTCAACTGCGGCTGATCGTAGACCGCTTTCGTTGCAGGCATAAAAAACCCCGTCACAGGGACGGGGTTTTTTTAGTGCGCCGAGAAATTACTCTGGGCGAACCTGTGCAGCTTGCATACCCTTTTGGCCTTTCTCAGCCACGAAGGAAACGGTCTGGCCTTCTTTCAGGCTTTTGAAACCGTCGCTTTCGATAGCTTTGAAGTGTACGAACAGGTCGTCACCGCCACCTGTAGGAGTGATGAAGCCGAAGCCTTTTTCATCGTTGAACCATTTAACGGTGCCGGTTTGGCGATTAGACATGGTGTATCTCCAAGAAACATATATTTTCAGTAGTGCTGTGCTGCTCAGGCCAACTGGGCACACCCGGGTATCATAGTCGAAATGTTCGCTTTGGTAGCCCCCCGGACGTGCTGTTTGCCAATCAGTCGTGTTTTCTTTACCGCCTGTTTCTGCTGAAAGCCCCGGTTTGAAAGGCCTGCAGCGAAACGTAAAGGCGATAAAAAAACCTGTAAAACCTGCATAAATCGTCTGAAAACCTTCATTTCCAGCATTTTTTTTCAGCTTTCAGCCGATCAGGAAGCTCGGTTTTCTTACTTTTTCGCTGGGGGATTTGCCTTGCATTTGGCGATCTGGCCAAGGGCTTTCTGTTGCAGCTCAGGGGTGGCCTTGTTGTCCATCAGCGCCTGGATATCGCTGGCCGGATAGGACTTGATGGCATCAGCACCGCAAGCGCAGTGAGATTTCGCGGCGGCAGCGCCGATTTGTTGGGTGGCCGCCTGGGTGCACTGGGCCATGTACTTCTCGCGCTCGCCCTTCGGCCAGTCGGCATGGGCGCTCAGTGGCAGCAGCAGAACGACGGGGGCGACGACGGCGAATAAGCTTTTCAGACGCATGCGAGGATGCTCCTTGTGGGTCAATGTCTTGTTATCTGAGGGTGCAAGGGCCTTTCAAGTTCAGCACTCTGGCATAAAAACGGACAATCCGCCTTCTGCTAAATCAGGGCGTAAGCGACCGTTCATCTGTGCTAGCATGCCGGGCTCAAGCGTTCTCACGCGTCGGATGACCTTCAGTCCCGGTGCGGTCGGCGTACGAATTATTTCCCGATTTGAATCCCAGTCACTCTGGTTCGGTTTTCCGGTTGGCCGCAAGGCTCCTGCCGCTGTAAGGCAGGCGTTCGTCATTGAATGGCCTGGATCGGATCTTGTACTGGCTCATCCCAACCCACGTGACCTTTGGTAGGGGTCACCACTAGGAGAGGAGGCGCCATGCCAACTATTACTCTTCCCGACGGCAGTCAACGTTCATTCGATCACCCGGTTTCCGTAGCCGAGGTCGCCGCATCCATCGGTGCAGGTCTGGCCAAGGCAACGCTCGCCGGCAAGGTCAATGGCCAACTGGTCGACGCCAGCGACATCATCAGCAGCGACGCGACCCTGCAAATCATTACGCCAAAGGATGAAGAGGGGCTGGAGATCATTCGCCACTCTTGCGCTCACCTGGTCGGCCACGCGGTCAAGCAACTGTACCCGACCGCGAAAATGGTCATCGGTCCGGTCATCGACGAAGGCTTCTATTACGATATCGCCTACGAGCGTCCGTTCACGCCGGAAGACATGGCGGCCATCGAACAGCGCATGCAGCAGCTGATCGAAAAAGATTACGACGTCATCAAAAAAGTCACTCCGCGCGCCGAAGTGATCGAAGTGTTCAAGGCCCGCGGCGAAGACTACAAGCTGCGTCTGGTCGAAGACATGCCGAACGAGCAGGCCATGGGTCTGTACTACCACGAAGAATACGTCGACATGTGCCGCGGTCCGCACGTGCCGAACACGCGTTTCCTGAAATCCTTCAAGTTGACCAAGCTGTCCGGTGCTTACTGGCGCGGCGATGCCAAAAACGAGCAATTGCAGCGCGTTTACGGCACCGCGTGGGCCGACAAGAAGCAACTGGCAGCGTACATCCAGCGCATCGAAGAAGCCGAAAAACGCGATCACCGCAAGATCGGCAAGCGCCTGGGCCTGTTCCACACCCAGGAAGAATCCCCGGGCATGGTGTTCTGGCACCCGAACGGCTGGACGTTGTATCAGGTACTCGAGCAGTACATGCGCAAGATCCAGCGCGACAACGGCTATCTCGAGATCAAGACGCCGCAAGTCGTTGACCGCAGCCTTTGGGAGAAATCCGGGCACTGGGCCAACTACGCCGACAACATGTTCACCACCCAGTCGGAAAACCGCGACTACGCCATCAAGCCGATGAACTGCCCGTGCCACGTGCAGGTGTTCAATCAAGGCCTGAAGAGCTACCGCGAGCTGCCGATGCGTCTGGCCGAGTTCGGTGCCTGCCACCGTAACGAGCCGTCAGGTGCGTTGCACGGCATCATGCGTGTACGTGCGTTTACTCAGGACGATGCCCACATCTTCTGCACCGAAGAGCAGATGCAGGCCGAATCCGCCGCGTTCATCAAGCTGACCATGGACGTTTATCGCGATTTTGGCTTTACCGAAGTCGAGATGAAACTGTCCACTCGTCCGGAAAAACGCGTCGGTTCCGACGAGCTGTGGGATCGCGCTGAAGCCGCATTGGCCGCAGCCCTTGATTCTGCGGGCTTGCCGTACGATCTGCAGCCGGGCGAGGGCGCTTTCTACGGTCCGAAGATCGAGTTCTCGCTGAAAGATTGCCTCGGTCGCGTCTGGCAATGTGGTACCTTGCAGCTCGATTTTAACCTGCCTGTCCGTTTGGGCGCTGAATACGTCTCCGAAGACAACAGCCGCAAACACCCTGTGATGCTGCACCGTGCGATCCTCGGTTCCTTCGAGCGTTTCGTCGGGATTCTGATCGAGCACTACGAAGGTGCTTTCCCGGCCTGGCTGGCGCCAACCCAGGCGGTGATCATGAATATCACTGATAAACAGGCAGATTTTGTTGCAGAAGTCGAAAAAACTCTCAACGAAAGCGGATTTCGTGCCAAGTCCGACTTGAGAAATGAAAAGATCGGCTTTAAAATCCGCGAGCATACTTTGCTCAAGGTTCCCTATCTTTTGGTTATCGGAGATAAGGAAGTCGAGATGCAGACTGTCGCTGTGCGTACTCGTGAAGGTGCTGACCTGGGCTCGATGCCCGTCGCCGAATTCGCTGAGTTTCTCGCGCAAGCGGTTTCCCGGCGTGGTCGCCCAGATTCGGAGTAATTATTATTAAGCGTGAAATGAGACAAGATAAACGAGCTGCACCGAAAGCCCCGATCAACGAGAATATCTCGGCACGCGAGGTTCGGTTAATTGGCGCTGATGGCGAGCAGATTGGCATCGTCTCGATTGATGAAGCGCTTCGTATCGCTGAAGAAGCAAAGCTTGATCTGGTGGAAATTTCCGCAGACGCAGTCCCGCCTGTTTGCCGGGTGATGGACTACGGCAAGTCGATCTTCGAAAAGAAGAAGCAGATTGCTGCGGCGAAGAAGAACCAGAAGCAGATTCAGGTTAAAGAAATCAAGTTTCGTCCAGGGACGGAGGAAGGGGATTACCAGGTAAAACTGCGCAACCTGGTACGTTTCCTGAGTGACGGGGACAGGGCCAAGGTATCCTTGCGATTCCGCGGCCGTGAGATGGCCCACCAGGAGCTGGGGATGGAACTCCTCAAGCGGGTTGAACAAGACCTGCTCGAGTACGGTTCGGTCGAACAGCATCCTAAGATGGAAGGACGCCAGCTGATCATGGTCATCGCCCCGAAAAAGAAGAAGTAATCAACAGGGCACGGCAGGCCTTCTGATTATGTTTATCAACTGAATGCGGAGTATCCGAACATGCCAAAAATGAAAACCAAAAGTGGTGCTGCCAAGCGGTTTCTGAAAACTGCTAACGGCATCAAGCACAAGCACGCTTTCAAGAGCCACATCCTGACTAAAATGTCGACCAAGCGTAAGCGTCAACTGCGCGGTAGCAGCTTGCTGCATCCGTCTGACGTGGCAAAAGTCGAGCGCATGCTGCGCCTTCGTTAATTTAGTCAAGAATAGAGGAAGTAACTCATGGCTCGTGTAAAGCGTGGCGTCATTGCCCGTAAGCGTCACAAAAAAATTCTGAAACTTGCTAAAGGCTACTACGGCGCACGCTCCCGCGTATTCCGTGTTGCCAAGCAAGCGGTAATCAAGGCAGGCCAATACGCCTACCGTGACCGTCGTCAGAAAAAACGTCAGTTCCGCGCTCTGTGGATCGCTCGTATCAACGCTGGTGCTCGTGTTAACGGTCTGTCCTACAGCCGTTTCATCGCTGGCCTGAAAAAAGCGTCCATCGAGATCGACCGTAAGGTTCTGGCTGATCTGGCAGTGAACGAAAAAGCGGCGTTTGCTGCGATTGTCGAGAAAGCTAAAGCCACCTTGGCTTAAGTACCCCCGACAGTCACCCGGCCGCACCTCTGTGGGGTCAGGTGTTAAACGTCATAAATAGGGGAAGAGCCTTCAAGCTCTTCCCCTATTTTGTATCTGGAGTCTGTACATGGAAAACCTGGATGCGCTGGTCTCTCAAGCACTAGAGGCTGTGCAAAGCGCTGAAGACATCAATGCCCTGGAGCAAATCCGGGTTCAATACCTTGGCAAGAAGGGCGAATTGACTCAGGTGATGAAGACCCTGGGGAATTTGCCAGCAGAAGAGCGTCCGCAAGTCGGCGCCCTGATCAACGTTGCCAAGGAACGTGTTACAGGCGTTCTCAATGCGCGCATGGCGCTGTTTGAAGAAGCCGAGCTGGCTGCCAAACTGTCCGCCGAATCCATCGACGTGACATTGCCGGGCCGTGGTCAGACCTCCGGTGGTCTGCATCCGGTCACCCGGACTCTGGAACGTGTCGAACAGTTCTTCACCCGCATCGGCTACGGCATCGCCGAAGGCCCTGAGGTCGAAGACGATTATCACAACTTTGAAGCGCTCAACATCCCAGGCCATCACCCGGCCCGGTCGATGCACGACACCTTCTATTTCAATGCCAACATGTTGCTGCGCACCCATACCTCGCCGGTCCAGGTCCGCACCATGGAATCGAAACAGCCGCCGATCCGCATCGTCTGCCCAGGCCGTGTGTACCGCAGCGACTCCGATATCACCCATTCTCCGATGTTCCATCAGGTCGAAGGCCTGCTGGTTGACCGCGACATCAATTTTGCCGATCTCAAAGGCACCATCGAAGAGTTCCTGCGGGTCTTCTTCGAGAAAGAACTGGCTGTGCGTTTCCGTCCTTCGTACTTCCCGTTCACCGAGCCCTCCGCTGAAGTCGATATGGAGTGCGTGATGTGCAGCGGTAAAGGTTGCCGCGTGTGCAAGCAGACCGGCTGGCTGGAAGTGATGGGCTGCGGCATGGTTCACCCGAACGTGCTGCGCATGTCCGGCATCGATCCGGAAGAATTTTCCGGCTTTGCTTTCGGCATGGGCGTCGAGCGTCTGGCCATGCTCCGTTACGGCGTGAACGACTTGCGTCTGTTCTTCGACAACGACTTGCGGTTCCTCGCGCAATTTCGCTAGTCGTAACGAATTCTTAGGAGAGCAGGATGAAATTCAGTGAACAATGGCTGCGTGGCTGGGTTAGCCCGCAGGTAAATCGCGACGAGCTGGTTGCCCGTCTGTCGATGGCCGGTCTTGAGGTCGATAGCGTCACTCCGGCCGCCGGTGTATTCAGTGGCGTGGTGGTGGGCGAGGTGCTGAGCACCGAGCAACACCCGGATGCCGACAAGTTGCGCGTGTGCCAGGTCAGCAATGGCGCGGAAACCTTCCAGGTCGTGTGCGGTGCGCCAAACGTGCGTCCGGGCCTGAAGATTCCGTTCGCCATGATCGGTGCCGAGCTGCCAGGCGATTTCAAGATCAAGAAGGCCAAGCTGCGCGGCGTTGAGTCCAACGGCATGCTGTGCTCGCAAGCCGAGTTGCAGATTGGCGAAGGCAACGATGGTCTGATGGAGCTGCCGGCCGATGCGCCAGTGGGTGAAGACATTCGTGTGTATCTGGACCTGGAAGACGCCAGCATCGAGGTCGATCTGACCCCGAACCGTGGCGACTGCCTGTCCCTCGCTGGTCTGGCCCGCGAAGTCGGCGCGCTGTACGCCGTGCCGGTGACCCGTCCTGTGGTGGCGGCGGTTCCTGCCGTACACGACGAAGTGCGTCCTGTCGAAGTGCTGGCGCCAGCCGCCTGCCCACGTTACCTGGGTCGAGTGATTCGCAACGTTGATCTGTCCAAACCAACGCCGCTGTGGATGGTTGAGCGTCTGCGTCGCGCCGACGTGCGCAGCATCGATGCGGCCGTCGACATCACTAACTACGTGATGCTTGAGCTGGGTCAGCCGTTGCACGCCTTCGATCTTGCCGAGATCAATGGCGGCATCCGTGTGCGCATGGCCGAAGACGGCGAGAAGCTGGTACTGCTCGACGGGCAGAAAGTCAGCCTGCGCAGCGATACGCTGGTCATCGCCGACCACACCCGCGCGCTGGCGATTGCCGGTGTCATGGGCGGCGAGCACAGCGGTGTGTCTGCGACCACGCGCGACGTATTCCTTGAATCGGCGTTCTTCGATCAGATCGCTGTGGCGGGCAAGGCCCGTTCCTATGGCCTGCACACCGACGCGTCGCACCGCTACGAGCGTGGCGTCGACTGGCAACTGGCCCGTGAAGCCATGGAGCGCGCCACTGGCCTGCTGCTGGACATCACCGGTGGCGAAGCGGGCCCGATCATCGAAACCGTCAGCGAGGCGCATCTGCCGTCGATCGCACCGATCACTTTGCGTGCCCAGCGCATCACTCAGATGCTCGGCATGGAGATGGATTCGGCGCAGGTCGAGCGTCTGCTCGGCGCGCTGGGGCTGACCATCAGTGCCGAGGGGGCAGGGCAGTGGCGCGTAGAAGTGCCAAGCCATCGCTTCGATATCAGCCTGGAAGTCGACCTGATCGAAGAACTGGCCCGTCTGTACGGCTACAACCGCCTGCCGGTTCGTTACCCGCAAGCGCGTCTGGCGCCACAGGCCAAGGCTGAAGCGCGTAGCGATCTGCCTGAGCTGCGTCGTCTGTTGGTAGCGCGTGGTTATCAGGAAGCGATCACCTACAGCTTCATCGATCCGAAGCAGTTCGAACTGTTCAACCCGGGCGTCGAGCCGCTGCTGCTGGCCAATCCGATCTCCAATGACATGGCCGCCATGCGCTCGTCGCTGTGGCCGGGTCTGGTCAAGGCATTGCAGCACAACCTCAACCGTCAACAGGATCGCGTGCGTCTGTTCGAAAGCGGTCTGCGCTTTGTCGGTCAGCTCGAAGGCCTGAAGCAAGAGCCGATGCTCTCCGGTGTTGTCTGCGGTAGCCGTCTTCCGGAAGGCTGGGCGCAAGGTCGCGACACCGTTGATTTCTTCGACGTCAAAGCCGACGTGGAAGCGGTGCTGGGCTTCGCAGGCGCACTGGATTCGTTCACCTTCGCACCGGGCAAACATCCGGCGCTGCATCCGGGTCAAACCGCGCGCATCGAACGCGAAGGTCGCGAAGTGGGTTTCATTGGCGCCATTCACCCTGAGCTGTCGAAAGCGTTGGGTCTGGACCGTCCTGTGTTCGTTTTCGAGCTGGTTCTGGCGGAAGTGGCACTCGGTAAAATGCCGAAATTCCACGAGTTGTCGCGCTTTCCTGAAGTGCGTCGTGACCTTGCACTGATCGCGCACAAAGAGGTCGCGTCCGCGGCTGTACTGGACGTAATCCGTGAAAATGCAGGCGAATGGCTCACAGATCTCAGGCTGTTTGACGTGTATCAGGGTAAAGGCATTGATCCTGATAGAAAAAGCCTTGCAGTTGGCTTGACCTGGCAGCATCCATCGCGCACTCTTAATGACGATGAGGTGAATTCGACGACGCAAAATATCCTCACCTCGCTCGAACAAAGGTTGAACGCCACGTTAAGGAAGTGACGTATGGGGGCTTTGACGAAAGCTGAGATGGCGGAACGTCTGTATGAAGAGCTGGGCCTGAACAAGCGGGAAGCCAAGGAATTGGTCGAACTGTTTTTCGAGGAAATCAGGCACGCTCTTGAAGACAACGAGCAGGTCAAATTGTCCGGTTTCGGCAATTTCGACCTTCGGGACAAACGCCAGCGGCCTGGCCGCAACCCGAAAACGGGGGAAGAAATTCCGATCACGGCTCGCCGTGTGGTCACCTTTCGTCCAGGGCAGAAGTTGAAGGCCCGAGTTGAGGCTTATGCTGGAACCAAGTCATAACGACGAACTACCCGTCATCCCGGGCAAACGCTACTTCACCATCGGTGAAGTCAGCGAGCTGTGTGCCGTAAAGCCACACGTGCTGCGCTACTGGGAGCAGGAGTTTCCTCAGCTAAACCCCGTCAAACGCCGCGGAAACCGCCGGTATTATCAGCGCCAGGACGTGCTGATGATCCGGCAGATCCGCGCGCTCCTTTACGATCAGGGTTTCACCATCGGCGGCGCACGTCTGCGCTTGTCCGGCGACGAAGCCAAAGACGACACCACTCAGTACAAACAGATGATTCGGCAGATGATTGCCGAGCTGGAAGACGTACTGGTGGTGCTCAAGAAATAAAAAGCTGCGTTTGAATACTTCCAGTTTTCAAATGCTTGCGATATATTCTTGAGCGTTCTTCGAAGCTGAAGAACACGTGCAACATCAGTCGGGGCGTAGCGCAGTCCGGTAGCGCACTAGCATGGGGTGCTAGGGGTCGAGTGTTCGAATCACTCCGTCCCGACCATATTTTTCAATGATTTAGCCCAACTCTAGCCAGTTGGGCTTTTTCATTGGCGGGGAGTTTTTCGGGGCTTCATCCAATTTTCCTTTTCAAGATTGTCAGCACCGGCCCGCGTGAATCGGTTGCTGATACCATGTTTGCAGCCTCAATCAGATGCCCAAGCTCAGCGCCCGAATAGTGACTGGTGATGCTGCCGTCTTTGTGGCCGAGAAGTGCCTTTCGGTCTTCTTCGGTTACGCCCGCCGCTCGAAGGCGACGGCCAAACGTGTGCTTCAAATCGTGAATCCTGATTGATAGATAGCCAGGGTGAGCGGGGCGAAGGTTTTCCTCCTGCCAGAGTTTCGCCGCTCTCACTCGCGCTTTCTTCCAAGCCGAGTCGTTCATCCGGTGCATTGCGTTGCCGTTGTAAGGGAAAACCCACTCCTTGCTCAGGCCGCGCTGCTTATCAATGATCGACTTGGCAACGCTGTTCAGCACTACCAAGCGTTCGTCGCCATTCTTCACGCCAGAACGTTCGTGTCTGCCGCCAAAGTCAGCCGGGATCAGGAACACACTAGTACCGAGCTCCGGCACCGAAATCTCCCAGTCCCAACTCAGCTTGCAAACTTCCTGCTCGCGACAACCGGTGTTCACTTTGAACAGCGCCATCGTCTGCAGGTGGGCCGGCAACTCCCGAAAAGAATCGATTGTTCCTCCCACGACATCGGATAGGGTTTGCGTCTCGATTTCTTCTCTTCCAACTTCGTAAGCATTGGTACGCTATCCAGCCACGGCCTCCGCTCATCATCTCGCCACTTCCTGGCACACAACGACAAAACCCGAACCACGCGCTCGATCGAGATATTCACCGTCCTGTTGCTCACACCTTTCTTCACCTTGCCATCCGGTAGCGTTTTGGTCGCCAGCCTGTCCTTGATGAAAGGCCCGAGGGCCTGGTCATCAATATGGGCTAGCGGCATGTCGCCGATGAATTCGTCCAGCTGTGAAAGATGGTGAGCCGAAAGCTTGATGGAGGGCTGGTCCTTGAATTCGACCAAGAAGCGCATCGCCGCATCCCGCCACGTTCTGACCTGCCGAACGCCGTAGACCTTCTCCTGCCGGATCTGCTCCAGTCGGTGTATCAGGTAGCGCTCTGCTTCTTGCCGGTCACTTGTTCCAGTAGATTCGTAAAGTCTTTCGCTGTTGATTTTCTTGTCGATATGCCAGAGACCTTTCCTTTGGGAGAGGCCTGTGATCGTTTTTCGCGCCATTGTGTTTCTCCTTTCTGGCGCTCGCTGCGGGGCAATTGTTGCTCCCTCGCGCCCTTTTTATCAATTGCCTTGGCTGCCACATAAGACGATGCCCACGCATCAAGCTCCTGACGATCAAAGTCGACACCGCGCTCCCCGACCGGGAACTAATTCACGAACGGCCTGACGATTTCGTTAAACAACGGCAAATTCATGCTCAAGTAGGCAGGCGCCTCGCCGGCCCGGATAAAGCGTGGCTGCAATTTTTGTGCGCCCATACAGCATCCTTTTCCCCCGATGGGGCAGTTAAATGGTGATGCTCCATGCCGCCCGTGGCGGCAGAAGGTGGTGATGGGTTATGCGCTGGCCTTGGCCAGAACTGCGTCGATCCGCTGAACAGTAACGTGCAGCGAAACCTTTTCATCGGCGTCGAACCAATCGGGCGCGCCCGCTTTGAGCTCCATGGCGATTACTTGCCGAGACTCCCAGAGCGTCGCGACCATTTCTTCGTGCAGGCTGTCTTTCTGCTTAGGCATACGAATACCTCGCCCGCCTTGCACCGGCAGGCTGTTGAGTGGTTGGGGTTACTGCGGGATGAGTTCGGCGGGTACCTTCACCGCGGCACCGCACTTGGCAAAGACCACAGCGCGGAACACCGCGATGGTTCTGGTATCGCCGGGCTGGCGGTTGAACGGGTCGTTGGTGAGGTCGGCCAGCCATGGTTGCCGGTGGCCAACATCAACCCAGACGCCGTACTTCGTGATCAATTGCTCGGCGTCGGGTAGGGCGAAGAGATCCAGCTGACCGGCGGCGGGCTGCGGATCATCCTCGATCGCGTTGATTGCCCAGTCCAGTGCCGGGCCGGTCAGTTCCTCGGTGCGGACGCTGACCATGCGGTTCATCGCTGGCGCCTCTGAAAGTCAGTACAGCGCACGATCACCGTCTCCCCGTCGCGGGAAAGTGGCGGCGTGGTGCTGAAGGGTAGGTGGCTGCAATTGCGGTGGACGTGGATGCAGGTTGCGCACATGGCACCTTTGGACTGATGGTTCATCATCGCGGCCCCTTGTGGCAGTACACGTAGACGAATCAGGCGAGGGCGATCATGGCGTCACCCGCTTGAACTCGACGACCCAGACCCATGGGTTGGCGTCCCAGTCGCCGCCGGTGGAGTTCCACAACTCCTTCCAAGCCGCCGGGTCCAGTCTCGGTAATTCGGCGAAACGTCATCGCTTGCTAGCTTCGGCGGACACTGCAGGCCTTCCGCCCGGACATCGGCGCGGCTGATGTGTCCTGCAAGCGTTCGACGCAGACGGCGGTGATCTCCAGTGCGATGCGGCAGGCCCAGCGCGGCATGTGGAGGCTCGGCTTCCAAACTGGCTGATCGGTTTTATATGGGGTCAGCCCGTCGGCGGCGTACACCAGCGTGCCGTCGTCGCGCGCCTCGCTCACATCCAAGTCGTCCGGTTTGAGGTAGGGGCCGCACATGACCTCGTTGTGATCGCAGTACCAGGTCTCGCGCACCCACAGCCGGTCGCGGGGCTGGCCATAGGGGCAATCTGCGATTATTTGCTGCTTGGCATTTGGGTAAAGCCAGTGGCCACCGCGTTTGTTTTTAAACGTCAGGATCGGGCCGATCATGTCGACCATGCGCACTTCGGGCTGAACCTTCACCGGTCGCCGCGTGACCGTCTTCCGGCCATCCAGAATGGCGCGCACCATCGGTGCCGAGAATAAGATAGGGCGTTCTTTCGTCATGCTACGCTCCATGAAAATACACAAAGTGGGTGTGTGGGTATGACCGGCCAAGAAATGACCATTTCGGATTGGGTGATTGTTGCTGCCACGCTGCTGGGTCCCATACTCGCAGTACAAGCTCAGAAATGGATTGAGCGATCCAGAGAGAGTCGGGCAAGGAAACTTCAAGTTTTCCATGCGCTGATGGCAACGCGAGGAGCTCGTCTGTCTGCCGACCATGTTCGCGGGCTGAACATGATCGACCTGTCTTTTTATGGATATGTGGCCTTGGGACGAAGGTGGACTACTGGGCGAGACCAAAACGTTCTCGATGCGTGGAAGGAGTACCACGATCATTTAAGTGATGTAGCCAACATAAATTCAATGAGCTCTGAAGCGCTCTTCGCTCAACGTGATGAGCTATTTTTGAACCTGCTTTTTGCGATGGGTCGTTCGCTGGGGTATCAGTTCGATCGGGTCCAATTGAAGAAAAGTTGGTATTCGCCACATGCGCATGTTCAATACGAAGCTCGAATGGAGAATCTTGTTACTGCCGCGACTGGAGTTCTCGAAGGTAGAAGTCCGATTCAAGTTGTTCCGGGAGATTTTGAGCGCCCCAGCGCCGGAAGTGAAAATGTGCCCCCACCTTGACCTCTATAGCGGCTGACTTTGAAGGGGGAGAGAGTTACTGCTGACTGAGTTCTGGATACGTGCCCGGGGGCGGAGACATTTGAGGCTTGGCTGCCTGCTTGGCGCGGATCTGCTCGGCCTTCGTCCAGATGCGAGCCAGCTCAGTCTCTCCGGCAGCGTGCATGTCCATGTCATTGGCAAGGCATAGCGCGGCGAGCGTCACCATCACACCTCCGACTTCCTGCGCCGGCTCACCAATGTCACGGCCGTGAACGTAGTCGACCAGCTTGTGCGACTCGGTCGCGCTGCATCCGCAAGTCTGGACCAGTTCCAGCGCCTCCTCGAGGAACCGATGGTTTCGCCCTTCACGGTCGCCGGCAATCATCGGCCCGAAGCATTCCATCAGCCAAGGCTGCACCCGCGACTGGAACGGGCTGGTCAGCTCATCAATTCGCTGATCCGCTGCATTCAGGCGCTGCTGCAGTTCGTTGATCTTCAACTGGGCCACTGCGAGCTGGTCATCACGCGACTCGATAGCCGATAGATTCTGAATGCCGTGGCAACGTTCGCGGAATTGCTCAAGCTGACGGTTCACTTCACGCAGCTCGTCCTGACGCTCGTTGGTACGCTCTTCCGCCTGGTCGACGATCTTCTGCGCTTCGTGCACGTCGATCCAATTGCCCGTGGCCTGGTCTTCGAACTTCTGCACCGACTTGCCCGATGGTGATAGCAGGAAGGCGTAGCGGAACAGTGCGTTCAGCTTGTCCCCGAACTCAAAGCCTTCGCGGGTTTTGATGTTTCTCATCCTGCAGTCTCCATCGATACCAGATCATGGGCATTGGCAACTGTCTTCTGCTCTTGGCGCAGCGCCTGCTGCACCGCGAGGATGATTCGCTCGAGGTAGGCGTAATCGGGATTGGGCTCAGTGGCATCGCTCGTCATGTGCCACCACTCGTCGCCGAATAGCTTTGTCATCAATTCGCTGTGGGCGCCGTGGAGATGATCAACCGAAGGCGATTCGCGCAGATCCTCTGCCGCGTCGAACATTTCCCGCGCTTCGTCCGATGTGTAGCCGAATCGGTGGCGCTCTTTCAGCACCAGGTGCTGCGCCTCATTTGCGAGGGCATCACCGCTGAACTGGCGCGACCTGATGGTCTGATCGAAGTAACCGATGATGTAGCTGGCATTTAACTCGCAGAAGAACTGCGCGATGGTGTGACCATCCCACATTCCGCCCCAGTAAGCGGTCCAATTCTTCCCCCAGCAGCTGACGGTGATCTTGCCGCGCTTCGGTGTTAGGTCCTCAAGGAGCACAGTGATCGGATCGAGGCTTGGCGCGCCAGTGATCACCAGCTTCGTGACGGTCGAGCGCTCAACCTTAGGCGGCTTGAGTAGTTTGTTTTCTATGGGCATGGGTATACCTTCGCGATATATTTGTGTCAAATTGGCGTTGAGATTTTTTGGGGAGAGGGGCGCGTGGCTGGGAATCTTTTTCATTACACGGATGCAATGGCTGTTAAAGCGATACTTGAAAACAGAGAGCTATGGTTGAGTGATATTCGATTTTTGAATGACTCCCAAGAGATGAATGACGGTGTTAAATACGTTGTGGATGTATTGCGCGCTGACATTCCGGACTTTCAGCTTGATGAAAAGTCTACAGCGGCTGCGACAGAATTTTTGATGGAAACATTTGATGACCATGTCTCAAAGTATATGGATGACGAGCCAACGTTTGTGTGTTCTTTCAGCGAGGCTGGTAATCAGCTAAGTCAGTGGCGGGCGTATGGCGGCTACGCGATTGAGTTTGATAGGGCGGTAATGGAGGGCGCGCTCGATCTATTTCAATGCCTTTATGACGACACCGAGAAAAAAGAATATGCGTCTAAAATGGTATACGATGCAATCCATGGCTTGGCAGCAGACTTGACGAATAATAATGGTGTATTCGGTTCGGATTTTATGAATTATTCGTCATTGCTAGTTAGAACAGCATCGATTTTTAAGCATGAAAGCTTTTATGAGGAGCGGGAAGTTCGCTGCGCAATTGATGTTGCGTTGCCGACATCTGAGCTGAAATTTCGAAGCAAAGGTGGATTGCTTATTCCTTATGTGACTTCAAAATTTCCACTAGAAGCGATCAAGGCTATTCATGTAGGGCCAATGCGAGATCAGGAACTCGCGTTCACATCCATTAAAGCTTTAGTTTCAATGATTAATCACAGCTATCCTGCCGATGGTGATGCTCCCATTCCCGAAATTTATGTCGTAATGTCAAAAATTCCTTACCGGGCTTCTAGTTGATTGTTTTAATTTTTTTCAACTCCATACCGAATGTTTTTCGGGTGCCCTGCACCGGGGCATGCCCGGGCGGTGGAGGGTGGTTTGACAGCTTTCGGAATAAGCGGATGATGACTACTCACCCATCGAGTCAGGCGGTCGAAGAATGACCTTCAATGCGAACCATCAAGAGAGCGATCAATTTCACGTTGATCCAAAGAAGGCTATTTGTTTCAACTGCAGCGAGCCGTTCACCGGCGCATCGGTTCGGTATGATGGTTACGCTGGTAATGGCGAAGGTGAGGGGCACTCGATCTACCTTCACGTCAAATGTGCATCTGAAATGGCGCAGCGCTTGATTACTGATGCTTGGCCGAACCGTCGGGCCGGGTGATTAGCACCCTGTGGGCAGGGCAATAATGTCGCTACCACCGCGAGCGATGCCGGCGTGCAGCTCTACTTTGCTGCCGGCGAGCATCCCGGCAATCTGGGCGTTCATATCCAGCTCGACGCCCTTTCTTTTCCGTGACTTTCCGATGTCCTGGGCAGCGAGGAACTCGCTGATCAAGGCTTTGTCTTGCGCCTGAAGCGCAACGAGCCCTTGCTCAGTGCCGGACAGTCCGGCCGGCTCATCATTCTGAGGCAGGAGCGCTTTCAGCTTCGACTGGACTTCCCATACCCAAGCCAGTGCAAAGTGGTCGCCGGCGGTTTCTGCTGAATACTCAATGCGCCGCAACCCAGACCTGACTGATGAGCAGTACTCCTTGCGCGCCTGGGTGAGCTTTCTGTGCAGGGACTCATACGCATATAGAGCGATGTTCTGAGCTGGCGAAACGCCGACGAATGTAGCGCACTCGATGACGTGCCCTTTCGCAAAGATCCACTTCCTGCACCGCAGAGTTTTGCAGTTGAATGCACCTGCTACGGCGATGCTCAATTGCTGATCCCATGCCGGCCGCCGCTTGGCTCGGTAGAGATCCGACCCGACTTCGCCGACGTCGCTCAACTTCACATCCATTTCGGTCAGGCGATACTCGTGCATCGGAGCCTGAGCCTGCCTCAGCGCGGTCGCCGCTTCGTTTTCGTTGGCGCTCTGGGCCAGTGCCAGGCAGCGCTTGATCTTGCGGATTGCGCGCTCGAGTTTCTTTTCGTCGATCTGATTTGCGGACATGAGGGGGGGCTCGCCGGTATAGTTTATGAAAAGGATGGAGGGAGCTATGGACGTTTTTTTGAAGCAGCTGGTAAAAAAAATATGGAGCTTTTGGTTTTTAATCGTCGCCATGGCCGTCGCGGCGCTAATCGTGGCAATTTATTTCTATAGGCTTACTTTTGGCGGGGAGTTCTCACCCGATTCTGGCGATTGGTCGGCATTCGGAGGATATATTGGTGGGATATTTGGGCCGCTTGTTTCGTTCCTTACATTACTTGCGGTGTTGAAGACTATTTACTTGCAAAGAGAGCTGCTTGATGCGCAGGTTGGTGAATTTCTAAAGCTCGATCAACATCAAAAAGACGCCTCAACTAAGTTGGGCGAGCAAATAGATATCGCTAAGTCTGAATTGGAAGTTTCTAAGGTTCAAGCTTATTTGTCTACTCAGCTTGAGTTGCTTGAAACTCTCCGTGACCACTTTCGTAGGGAGGCGGATGGTATGGAGCAGGCGGTTCAGAAACTTCTTGAGATAGACGGTTTCCGGGGAATGCATTCGAAATTAGCAGAAGAACCGTTACAAAAGAAGGAGTCTGCAGAGCAAAAAATAGCTGATCTAATCGCGCTTTCCCTGGAGCTTTCGGTTAAGACCTACGAGTCGGTAGATGACGTTGCCAAGTTGAGTGGCCCCAAAATAATTGAAATTATTTATAGGTGAATTTTGGACTGCGATGTGATCTCAGTCACCGCAGAAGCAGTCGATAACTTCGGCGAAGTATTCAAAATCTAAGTTGGGCTGTCGGGAGCGTTGCTCGGCTGACCAGCCCATAGTCTTGTAGTCGGCGCGATCTTGCCGAAATACCTGGCCGAACCGTTCCCTCTGCGCCAGACCACCAAATCACCCGCGACGGGTCGTCCATGATGGTCTTGATCAACTTGCCTTCGTTCTTCTTCCAGCACAGGTCGCAGTTGCCGAAGTCGGAATTCATACCGAGATCGAAAGGCTGGGCTGTCCAGAACACGTCAACGTCCTCCTTGGTGACGCCAGCCGAGTAGGAGGGGCAGACGTTATCCCAGCGCGTTCCGCCGCGGTCATTGGCGGCCATCATGCGGTGGTAGCGTTTCGGCTCGTCGTAGCGGATGCCGACGACACAATCCCATTCGGTGTAGCCAAGAACTCGCATGTGCTTCTCGCCGATCCTCACCTTCAGGAAGGCGGTGCACATATTGTTGGGGAAATTCGGCAGCACCGGCGGCAGGTTCTTTTCGGCCTTCCGGTACGCGGCGTAGTAATCGAGCATCATCGTGAACGGTTCGCCGTTCCGACTGGCCGTTTCGAAGTCCACCAGCCTGTACCAGGGCGTGTCATCCGGCTGGCCGTAGACGCGGCACCACCCCATCCAGACGATGTTCATGTTCCAGCGCTTCACGATCTGGTCGATGAAGACCAGCGTTTCCTCGCGCTCTTTACCGGTGTTCTGGAAGAGCAGGTGCACGTCTGGGTGCAGAACTCCGCCATGCGCTTCGAGGATCTTGTAGATCATGTGCCCGCTGGTGCGACCATCGCTGATGCCGATCTGGGCCGGGCCGGTGATCAGGTAGGGATTCATAATTGCTCCAGGCAGCCGATTGCCTCTGCGGCTGGCGTGATTCCTATAAGTGGGGTATTTGTGTCCTGCCCGGCATCTAGCCGGATCAAGGAGAGACATGTGGGAAAAATTAAGATCGAGCGCCTGACAATCAGCTCTGGCTCAAGTCTCGCGACCTATGACCGAGAGAAAAGCACTGAGGATCTTTTCTTGGAAGATACCGATGAGCTCAATGTTTACAAGGTCACTCTTCGGGAAGGCACTTACGGTCACACTGGAGAGGTTCGCGCACAGGGTGAGTTCGAAGCCACTCTGTCAATCGGCAGCAGCATGCATGGCCACGTTGTTTCGCAATTTCCGGGGCTTACTCAGGAAGGTGAGCCAGAGACGATTATTCTTACGCTTGAGGCTGATCGTTAAGGCTCGATGATTTCGTCGTCAGGCTCTGGCGGATCGTCAGCTAGCGACTTCATCCCGGCCTCTTCAATAAATTTCGACACCTTTTCAGTGATTACAAAAGGTGTCGTGACACAGCGAAGCATCTTGGCTTGGGTTTCGAAGTCGGCGGCGATCAGGTTCATCAGCGGCAGCTGGTAATCCTCCTGCCGGTTGTTGATGCCGTGGGCTGCCATGACACGCTTGAGGTTGGGCTTGAACACCCCAGCCACCTCAACCGTAAACTTTTCGACGCCCAGCGCAGCGTCCTTTTCTGCTGCCTTCTTGCGCTTCCTGCGCTGCTTCTTGGCTTCCTCCGTCAGTTCCCTTTCCTCGGCCATGAACTACCTCTTCAATCCCGCTGGCCGGCAAGTCCAGCCAGGTCTGTCGTTTGCGTTGTTGGGTGCGAAAACGTCTCACGCTGCGACCTTCACCTGATGCCAGACGCCGGCGGCGTAGAACAGCTTCGTGGCTTGGGCTTCGTCCATCGAGCTCTCGTCGGGAATTGCGATCCAGCCTGAAGCAACCAGATGGTTCGGGTTCGCGCTGTTGCGTAGCTCCAAGTAGTAATGCTCGATGGCGTCGGTCGGGCGCTCGACCTTGTAGATGCCCTCAGGCGAGATCTTGACCGACTTGATGTACTCGGCGCCGCGCTCGTCTCGACACATGGCGGCGATGTAGATCGTCCAGCGGTAGGAGAAGTCGAATATCGCGTTGGCGATCGCCAGGCTGCGGATCTGCTTGCAGCTCTTCCAGTTCGCCATGATCTGGCTGCCGCTGGGGTCGATGTTCACCACCGCGACGTGGTTGGTGCGCAGCAGCGCCCGGCAGCTGCGTTCGGCCCGGGCGAAACCGTTGTTGGGTTTGCGTTTCGACTTTATAGCGAGTCTGCCATTTTGCGCAGCGCCTTGCGTTCGGCGGCCGATATCGGTTTCGGCCGCCGCTTGAGGACCGTTTCAGGGTCTGCCCAGTCGCGCCGCGCAGGCTTTGGCTTCGTGCGAGCCGGCGGCAACTCTTTGAAGCTGCCGCCGGGCCGCGTCCAGAAGTCAGCCATCGCAGCGGCAATCCGCTCCGACTCAGTCTGCTTTTCACGAACTGCGTTGAGGTTGAGGCTGATCATGCTCAGGCTACTACCGAGATGCAAAAAATAGGGAGTAGTCCGCAGCTCCTTTCGCATCGGGCTTGATCTGGCCGGGGGTCAACCGGCATTCGGCGGAAGGGGTAGGCGCACGTGGGCTACAGTTGTCCGATGCGCAGTGACCTGGAGGCAATGAATGTTTGATCGATATCCTGAGCAGAAGCCGAGCAGGAAAGCGCTTTGCGCACTTGGTGTCGCGGTCATGACGCTGGGATTATTTTTAATCGCCATCAAAGGAGTGGGCGGGGTTCTATTCACCGTCATGGGAGCCGGGTTGGTTTTAACCTGCTTCGCGAGTGAACGAGCATTCGCGAGGGTACTTCGCCTGCTGAGTTGGTTTTGAGTCGACACCCTTTCCAGGGCCGTGTACCCGCAGGCCTTGTGGTTCAACGAGAGAAGTTAAGGATAGGTTGCTATGGAAAAGGCGTTTCGAGATCCATTGTTTTTGACAGGCTTACCGTTGGCTGTTTGTGGTTTCGCCATCACGGCGCCGGCCTTCTGGATTCCGGGCTTGGCCTTGATGGTGGGCGGATGGGCCAAGAGTAAAAAACAAGCCTGAGGCCATCACCGCGGCCCCTTGTAGCAGTACATACGCATGGCGACTTCCATTGTTTGGGGGCACACGGCCTCACAAAAGCACGAAGGGCTTCAGTTGCACGACTCATCAGCCGGAACGGGGATCAGGGGACGAGCTTCAGAGGCAGTCGGACTTGCCTATCTGAAACTCGACTATCGGTGAGCTGGTTGAATCGTTGTAGAGGTAGTTATCACTAATCCATAACACCCGATCCCGCCTTGCCGTAACCGCTCCCGGCCTCTGTCAAGTTCGAGTAAAAGATGCACCCGATAAGTCTCGCGAACAGGCCTAAAGTGTCGGCCAGATCCGGGTCGTCGAATATCACCGCCCTTGAATCCAAAGCACACAGCGCACCCCAGAGTTGTCCGTCGGGCAGGAAAATAGGTGCGCCGGCGTAGCTTTCAATCATGTATTGCTTCACGACCGGGCGTGTCGCGAATCTGCCGTCTTTACTTATTTTCGGGACGAAAAGCACCTGGGGATCTCTTCGGAATTCACTGCAGAGCGTGGTCTCCAGTTCCAGCGTATCGCCGGTGTGGATGCCCAACTCGATTGGGTCGTACGCGGAGCAGACTATCCATTCCGTTTCCGTGAATTTTGCGATCGCCGCGAAGCGCGTTCCTGTCATGCGGGTGACGAGCTGCAAAATGTTGGTAGTTGCCTCAATTTCGGCGATAGAGGAACGCTCTTCCGCGCTTAGCAACGCTCTGTGAATGGTGTCACTAAGAGGCATGCAGTTTTCTCCAATAATCAAATGATGGGCCGGCAGCGATACACGCGCTGGACGCTGCCCCTATTGATTCTAGACGGAGCTGATTCGTTCACTTAATGGGTTGCGAATTGCCATCAGAGAAGAAAATGAACGGCGCCAAACTCGATGCGTTGTCAGTTGTAGGCGAAGAGCGGGTTCGTTTGTGCAGAAACAGCACAGAATCTGTGCTGTGCGTGATGTGTTCAAACTAGGCGTACCTCCCTAGCATTCCCTTTCTCAATCAATCGAAAGGAAATGCCCCATGCCACCTTTGACTCGTCGTTTTCTTGCTGCCTGTGCATTTTCTGGCATAATTGCCAGTGCGGGTGCCTTGGCCGAAGGCCATCCCACCATTCGCGCCATGTCCGGCGCCAAACCGGTCAGCGAATTGCCTGCCGGTAAATCCGCACTGCTGGTGATCGACTTCCAGAACGAATATTTCACGGGGCGAATGCCGATTCCCGACGGCGCCGAGGCGTTGGCCAAGACGCGTGAATTGATCAAGTTCGCCGACAGCCACAAGATGCCGGTCTATCACGTCCAGCACATTGCACCAGCAGGTTCCGCGGTGTTTGCCATTGATGGGGAAAGCGTGAAGTTCCACCCGGACATGCTGCCGCGGGCCAAGGATTCGGTTGTGCAGAAAACCAGCGTCAGCGTGTTCGCCAGTACCGACCTGGATCAGCGCCTGAAGAGTGCTGGCATCAAGACCCTGATCGTTTCCGGTCTGATGACCCACGCTTGTGTTGCCGGCGCCGCCCGTGACGCTGCGCCCCTTGGCTACAACGTCATCGTCGCCTCCGATGCGTCGGCCACTCGCGACATTACCCGGGTCAACGGTGACAAAATCGACAAGGATGCCTTGCACAAAGCCGCATTGGCCGAAATCGAGGACACCTTCGGCGATGTGCTGACCACGGCCCAGATCGTTAAATTACCGGTGCGCTAAACCTATGAATCAGATGTTCGCCATGCGTGTATTTCGTTGCATTGTCGAGGCCCAGGGTTTTTCGGCCGCTGCCGAGCGGCTGGACACGACTCATTCCTCGGTATCGCGACACTTGCAGCATCTGGAGTCCACGCTCGGCGTGCGTCTGATCAACCGCAATACCCGGCGCATGAGCCTCAGCGCTGCGGGCGAGCGTTATTACGCGGCGTGCGCGGACATTCTGGATCGCGTCGATGCGGCGGCGCAGGCCGTCACTCTGGAGCAGGAACGACCTTCCGGCTTGTTGCGCATCAGTGCTCCTCTGGTGGTCGGTACGCTGGAGCTGGCCCAGTGGTTGCCAGCGTTCCAGCAGCGCTACCCGGATATTCAGGTCGACCTGTCCTGCTCGGACCCTTTCGTCGATCTGGTGGCCGATGGCTTCGATGTCGCCATTCGCATTTGTGGCCCGTTAGCCGACAGCAGTCTGGTCGCGCGGTTGCTCACGGTTTCGCCCATGGTTCTGGTCGCCTCGTCGGCCTATGTATTCAGGCACGGCTTGCCGCGTAGCGTCGCCGAACTCAGCGAGCATCGGCTGCTGACATTTGCCGGCACGGCACAGTGGTCACTGATCAATGACCGGGATGAGCCGATATCCGTCACGCCCGACAGCAGCTTTCACACCGATACCATCACCGCACTGCACGCTTGTGCCCTGGCGGGCGGTGGCATCGCGGCTTTTACGTTAGCCACGGTGCAGGACGACCTGCAGGCCGGGAGGCTGGTGCGGATCCTTCCGGACTACACCCTCGGCGTGCGCCATTACTACGCGTTGTATCCCCATGCCCGACATTTGCCCGCCAAAGTCAGGGCATTTGTCGATTTCATGGCCGAGTATTACCGGCTCAAGCGTGGATCGTGATCGGTGCTTGGCGAGTGCTGACGGCTTTACCCTGTGAGAATGGGGGAAGTTGGAACATCACCGCACCCTCTGCTTGGGAAATTTCCTACAAGTATTTGCAAAAGCCCCTGCTCCCCATCGAGTTGTCATCTTCCAAGATGGCTTCCTGGCTCGATGGACGTAGCAGACGAAAAATGACCTCACTGCGTATTCTGGTTTTAGAAAAGCATTCAGTTCAGCGCAACGCAGTAGTCGCCGCGTTACAGCAACTGGGTGTTTTCGACATCCTGCAGGCCAGTAGTGGCGAGCAGGCATTGGCCTTGATGCAAAGGCAGGGCAGGGTGGATGTCGCGTTGTGCGACCTGGCCCACAAAGGTATGGACTGCCTGGATTTTCTCAACTGTGCCAGTCAGCTTTTGTTGGTCCGGGCGGTGATCCTCTATTGTGATTTCCAACCGCAACTGCGCCGGGCAATTGAACAGATGGCCTCGTTTTCGGGCGTCGAGTTACTAGGTACCCTGAGTACGCCGATCCAGGCCAGGGTATTGCAAAACATTCTGCAGCGTTACCAGCGCCAATGCCTGGTAACGGCCTCGATGCCTTTGCCAGCCACGATGTTGCCTGACGAAGAAGACATTCGTCGCGGCTTGGCCCTGGGCGAGTTCCGGGCGTTCTTCCAGCCCAAGTTTTTGCTGGCCACGGGGCAGGTGGCCGGAGCCGAGGTGCTGGCGCGCTGGCAGCACCCGACCAAGGGGTTACTGCTGCCCAAGGACTTCCTCGCGGCCGTACTGGCTTACGATCTGATAGACGAGATGTTCAAGCAGTTGCTGGAACAAGGGCTGAGTCTGCTTGGCATGTTGCAGCGCGATGGCCGGTCTCTCGAAATGTCGTTCAACCTGCATGCTTCGCAATTGCTGGAAACGGGGTTGATCGACCATATTCGCCAGGCATTGAAGCGTTATGGCGTATCCGCCACGAGCCTGACTTTCGAACTGGCGGAGAACGGCCTGCTGGAGATACAACCCCGGATCCAGGAAGGCTTGCTACGCTTGCGCGTAATGGGGTGCGGGCTGTCGATCGATGACTTTGCTGTCGGCTTTTCCTCCTTGAAACTGCTCTGCCAATTGCCATTCACCGAGATCAAGCTGGACGGTGAATTTGTCCGCAGCATTCACGAGCCGCGTTGCAAAGCGGTGATTGCCAGCACCGTGGCATTGTCTCGCGCGCTGAACATGACGCTGGTGATCGAAGGGATCAGCGAGCAACAGCAATGCACCGCGCTGATCGATATGGGGTGCGAGCAGGGCCAGGGTTTCTACTACGCCCAGCCGATGTCGTCCCATGAACTGCTGATGTGGCTGCAGGCGCCTTTCGTTGCCGGACAGGAGGATGCCTAGCGAGCGCTCGAACCCAGGAAAATACATCGCAAGCAGCCTCGCAAAGCTCGAATATGCTAAAAAGTCATAAACCGTTACCAAGCGTTTTCTGTATGGCGCCGTGAACTCTTCCTGTCTTAGTTTCGCTATTTCTTTCCAGAGGCTCCTATGCTCAAAGCCATGATCGTGGACGACCATCCATTCATTCGTTCAGCCGTAAGAATGATTTTGAAGCAAGAGCAGTACGAGATCGTGGCCGAAGCCGACAATGGCGCCGACGCGGTTCAATTGACCGTTAAACATCAGCCGAACCTCATCCTGCTGGATATCTCCATGCCAGGAGTGGATGGCCTGGATGCGCTCAATCGGATCTCCTCATTGGGGCTGCCGGTGAAGGTTCTGGTCCTGACGTCGCTGTCTCCGGTGTTTTTTTCCATGCGTTGCATGCGGGCGGGGGCGGCCGGCTATGTTTCGAAGGCGGATGACTTGGACGAGTTGGTGAAGGCCATCAATGCCATCAAGTCCGGCTATACCTTCTTTCCTGACCTGACGATGAATTCGGTACGCAGAGAAGACATGGATGCCTCAGAGCAGGCGTTGATACAGAGTCTGTCCGACAGAGAATTGTCCATCCTGCAACAACTGGCCAAAGGGATGAGCAACAAGCAGATCGGTGAGGAAATGATTCTGAGCAACAAGACCATTAGCACTTACAAAGCCCGGATAATTGAGAAACTCAATCTGAATTCCATTGTGCACCTGTCGGAGCTGGCTAAACGAAACCATCTGATCTGATGAAGTATTCACTGCGGTTTTGCCTGTGCCTGTTGCTGTTGCCTATATTGGCGGGGATGCAGCAGGTTCTTGCCGATGAGCAACCCGACGTGGAAACCCTGCAATTGCTGGGGCGCTCCGCGGCGGGCATGCACAAGGTCGCACTGGCCGAGGCAGACTGGAGCTGGCTGCGTAATAAAGGCACCGTGTATCTGGGCGTTTCGGTGCCGGATTACCCGCCCTTCGACTTGACCGGCAACGGTCGTGACTACGAGGGGCTGACCGCCGATTACGCGGGGTTGCTGGCTCAACTGCTGCACATTCAGGTAGAGGTGCGCCGGTATCCATCCAGGGCCGATGTGATCCGTGCGTTGAAGGATGGCGAAGTCGATCTGTTGGGCACCGCCAACGGTTTTGAAGCGTCCGACCCCGAGTTGGTGATGTCGGCCGCTTATGCCGACGATCAGCCGATGATCATCACTCGCAGCAATGACGGGGCTTCGTTTACCGCGGATATGGCGGGAAAAAAAATCGCCATGCTGTATCACTACCTGGCGCCGCAGGCGGTCAGTCGCGCCTATCCCGATGCCGAGCTGCAACTTTATCCTTCGACGTTGAGTGCAATCGGAGCCGTTGCCTTCGGCAAGGCAGACGTTTACCTCGGCGACGCGATCAGCGCCAACTACCTGATCGGCATGAACTACCTGAACAATGTCCAGCTTGCGGATTTTTCCCGCCTGGAAGGCAGCCGTTTCGCCTTTGCCTTATCCGCGACAAACACGCGGCTGCTCGGCATCACCAACGCCGCCATCGCGGCGATTCCCATCGAAGAACGCATGGCCATTTTGCGGCGCTGGGGCGGTTCCGAGATGTATATTCCGGGGCAACATCGCCTGCACCTCACACCCAAAGAGCAACGCTGGCTGGAAAGTCATCCACGGGTCACCGTCGCGGCGATGGAAAATTTCCTGCCACTGTCGTTTTTCGATAAAAAGGGCGCGCTTCGCGGCGTGAGTGCGGATGTGCTGGCCAAGGTCAGCTTGCGCACGGGCTTGAAGTTCGATGTGGTGCGCGGCAGCTCCATGGCCAGGCAGATCGAAAACCTGCATGCCGGCAAGGTCGATCTGCTGGCGGCCTTGACCCCCAGCTCCGAGCGGGAAGGGCAGATGCGCTTCACCCGGCCGTATCTGTCAACGCCCTATGTGATGATCAACCGTGGCGGGGCAGACAGCCCGGCGACGCTGGGCGAGATGGCCGGCAAACGCCTGGCGCTCATTCGCGGCATGTTCCTGACCGGCTACATCTCCAGTCGCTTTCCGCGAATCCAGATTGTCTATGCTGACAACGCCGCCGAGGTCATGGCGATGGTTGCCAAAGGTGAAGTTGATGCTGGCGCCAACTCGTTGCTCAGTGCCCGTTACCTGATTTCCCGTCAGTATCGCGACCGCCTGCAAATTACCAGTACCGTAGGCGTCGAGCCCGCCAGGTTCGCCTTTGTCACCAATCGTGGTGACCTTGAGCTTTACGCCATTCTGGAAAAAGCACTGCTGAGCATCTCCCCGGAAGAAATGGCGGAAATCACCAGTCGCTGGCGAAGTGAGGTAGTGATCGATGACAACTTCTGGCTGCGCAATCGCGACGCAATCATCCAGGGATTCTTTTTCGCCGGCGCGCTGCTGTTGTTGGCATTTGTCTGGATCGCTTATTTGCGTCGTTTGATCCATCGGCGCGAAGTGGCCGAACGGGCGCTCAATAATCAGCTGGAGTTCAAGCGGGTGCTGATCGACGGTACGCCGCATCCGATCTACGTGCGCGACCTTGAGGGGCGCATGGTGATCTGCAACGCCAGTTATCTGGAGGTGTTCGGCCTCAGCAGCGAGGAGGTGCTGGGCAAGCGCATCACCGAAAGTGTGTTTACCGACAGCGCCGAAGCGGCGGCCTACGACGACGAGTACCGCCAAGTGCTACGCGACGGAGTGTCGAAAATCCGCGACCGCGCGCTGGTGCTGCCTGACGGGTGCCGGTTGATGATCTATCACTGGATGTTGCCGTACAGAGACAGTGACGGGGCCATCTGCGGCATGATTGCCGGATGGGTCGATATCAGCGAGCGCGAGCGATTGCTCGGTATGGTCCAGGAAGCCAACCGGGCCAAGACCACCTTCCTGGCGACCATGAGCCATGAAATCCGCACGCCACTGAATGCCGTGATCGGCATGCTCGAACTGGCTCTGAAGAAATCCGACCAAGGCGTACTCGACCGCTTCGCGATCGAGGTCGCGTCGGGGGCTGCCCACGGCTTGCTGGACCTGATTGGTGACATTCTCGATATTGCGCGGATCGAGTCCGGCAAACTCTCCCTCACACCTGGCCGGGCCAACCTCAGGGAACTGGTCAGGTCGGTGGCGCGGATCTTCGAAGGCCTGGCGGAGCAGAAACACCTGAAACTGGAGCTGGAACTCGATGCCCGGGCCGATTGCGACGTGTCGATCGATCCGCTGCGTTTCAAACAGGTCATTTCCAACCTGCTCAGTAACGCGATCAAGTTCACCAGCGAAGGCCAGGTGCGCCTGGTGCTCGACGTGCTGGCCGATGCGCCCGACGAGCCGCTGTCGATCCGCGTGTTGGTGGAGGACAGCGGCCAGGGAATCTCCGTCGAAGACCAGCAGCGTCTGTTCAGCCCCTTCATCCAGGCCAGCAACAACAACCAATCCGACCGCAGTGGCTCCGGCCTGGGCCTGGTCATCAGTCGCACCCTCTGCGAAATGATGGGCGGGCAACTGCACCTGGACAGCGTGCTCGGGCAGGGCACGCGGATCGAAGTATTGCTGCAAGTCCCCGTCCTTGAGCCACTTCCCCCGCAAGATCCCTCCATCGTCGAAGAGTTCCCCTCCCGTGCGCTGAAGATTCTGGTGGTCGACGACTATCCAGCCAACCGCTTGCTCCTGTCCAAACAACTTGGCTACCTCGGGCACGAGCTGGTCGAGGCGCATGACGGTGCCCATGGTCTGCGTGCCTGGCGCAAGCAGCGTTTTGACGTGGTCATTACCGACTGCAACATGCCGGTCATGAATGGTTACGCCCTGTCACGCGCCATTCGCGCCGAAGAAACCGATCGGAAATTGCCGCGCAGTCTTATCATCGGCTTCACCGCTAACGCGCAGCCAGATGAAAAGGCCCGATGCCTGGAAGCGGGCATGGACGATTGCCTGTTCAAGCCCATCAGCCTGGAATCGCTCAAGCAGCGCCTGGACCGCTGCGAGGCGGTTGCCGTGGAATCGCCGGTGGAGCAGGCCACTGCGGCGCAAACCGATGACATCGACTTTGCCTCCCTGGAAAAACTGGTGCGCGGTGATCAGGTGGCGTTGCGCGAGTTGTTGAACGATCTGGCCGTCAGCAATCAGCAGGATATGGAGCGGTTGGGCGAGGAGTGCTCCACTCCGGATTGGCAAGGGCTTTCGAACCTGGCGCACAAAATCAAAGGGGGGGCACGCATCGTCAAGGCCAGGAAATTGATCGCAGCCTGTGAATATGTGGAGGCGGTGTGCGAGGCTAAAGACGATGCGCAGGTGCTGGAACAGGCGATCACGGGCTTGAAGCTTGAAATGTCAAGGTTGGCTGTTTCCTTGAAAGAATATGGGGTTAGTGCCTAAGGGTAAGTTTTCCCTGTTAGTCAGGTGCGTGAAAGTTGGTGTTGGGTTTGTTGATGTAAATAGTGTTATGAGGTTAATTCGCAATAACGAGTGGCGCAGCTTCCCTGGTTGTATCTGGTCGGCTCTGTTGTTGTGTTACTGACGCGCAAGGGCGGGTCTAAGGTCATAGGAAATTTCCTACATGATCTTGGGCCGCTTCAACTGTTTCGAATATTGCCGCCTATTTATCCTTGGTAACAGGTGAACGGGTACAAGCTGAAAACACAATCAGCCTTGATCTCAAAAACCTTTCCTTGGATTTGTTTTATTACAGGTGGTGTTTATGAGCTTTTCGAAAAAATTTCTGTTGGGTTCATTGTTGGCAGTGAGCGCGACCAGTGCCTTTGCTGTTGAAACGGCTGATCTGCGAGTGATTGGTACTATTGCCCCGGGCGCATGTACTCCGGTCTTTGCTGGTGGTGCGACTGTCGACTATGGTGTTATTCCGCTTGCCAGCCTGAGCCAAACGGCTGACACCGCGCTGGGATCTCGAGACGTCAATTACACCATTTCTTGCAACGCGCCTATTGCTATCTCCGCAACCTGGTCTGACGCTCGAGCTGCTTCCGTAACTAATCCGAATGCTGCCCGTTATGGCTTGGGGACGCACAACGGTACTAACATCGGGCGTTACGGTGTTTCGTATGTCGTTGCCGGTACTACAGCAGATGGTAATCCTATCACCTTGATTCAGCGCGCCAACCCTACGGCGGCCTGGACCGCCGGCGTCAATACCATCGGCACATCTCCAAATGGCCTCCTCGCGGTTTCGTTTGCTAAGGTTGGCGAAGTGGTACCTAGCGCTTTCTCGACATACGCCGGGACGATTCGAGTAACAACATTGATCGACCCTATTCAGAATCTGGATACAACTACGGATGTGGCGCTGGATGGTCTCTCTACCATGACTGTCAACTACTTATAACCCTTTCTTTATATTGCGCTCCGGTCGGGGCGCAATATTTTCCTTGTCTGGTTGATTTTTATTTTTGATTCTATCTCTTGAATCCTAAGGGGTAAGTGCGCTTTCAATTTGCTGGAGTTAATCATGTTTATTTTATTTGATAAGTCCAAACTATTGTTTATTTCAACTGTGCTTCTGGCCACTTTCAGCAGTCTGTCTCAGGCCGCTGGCATGGTGCCCGAATCCACTGTAGTACTCGTCAATATCGCCGATGGCGAAGGCACCATGAATGTAACCAACAGCGACGACAAAGCCATGTTGTTGTACACCTCGTTGGAAAACTTGCCAGAAGATCAGGAAAGCCTGGTAGTCGTAAGCCCGCCCGTGGCCCGCGTCGAGGCGGGGGAAAAACAGCTGGTGCGCTTTATTGTCCAGTCGGATCAGCCAATCACCACCCAGCGACTCAAGCGCGTGACGTTCGAAGGTATCCCGCAAACCGACCCGACTGCCAAGGCGAAAATTGGCGTGACCGTGCGGCAGAACCTGCCGGTACTGATCAGTCCCGGGGATTTGCCAAAGAAACAGGATCCATGGAGCTTGCTGGAATGGAGCCTCAATGGCCGCGATCTAACGGTGAAGAACGAAAGCCGTTACGTGGTGCGGCTTAACCAAGCATTCAGCGTGATGCCGGTCGACCTCAAGCTGGAGCTGCCTGCTACTTACATCCTGCCGGGCCAGACTCATCAATTCGAGCTGCCCGCCGGCACCACCCTGGGGGCTGACGCCACGGTGCGTCTCTATCCGGTCACTACCTACGGCTTCGCGGCCCAGCCTTTCGATGCACCGCTGAAGAAGCAGTGATCCCGCCCCGACCTTTCAAGTGGTGTGCCCATGACTTTGCAACCAACGATGGCGTCTTCCCGCCGAGGGAAGATGCGTAAGCTCCCTGCGCCGATGCCAGCCCTACGGGTCAAGCCGTTGCTAGCGGTGATCGCTGGCCTGATCGCCTGTGGCGCGCTGCAGAGCAAGGCCGCATCGCCTGCCGCGACCAGCGGTGCAACGCTCAAGGACGCGCCCACCCTGGCCTCGTTCGACCTGGGCATGCTGAAAAGCCGCGGCCTCGATCCGAAGGTCGCGGAGTACTTCAGTCAGGCACCACGTTTTTCCGAGGGGCGTCGCCGGGTCAGCCTGCAAGTCAACGGCAGCCCGCGTGGCAGTGTTGACGCGCAGTTCGATGCCGAAGGCTCGTTGTGTTTCGATCGGTCGTTGCTCGACCAGGCCAACCTGCGGGTTCCAGAACAAGCGTTTCGGTTGAGCACGGGGCAAACCCCGACGGACAACGACTGCTATGACTTCATTGGCGCCTATCCCCAGACCGAAGTGCAATTGCGGCCGAACCGCGAAGAGGTTTCCCTGCTGGTCAGCAGCGACGCACAGCGTCCGGTCGGTGAAGACCTGGGCATCTATCAGGGCGGTGGCACCGCGGGGCTGTTCAACTACGAAGTGCTCGGGCAGAACAACCAGTTTTCTGGCGGAACGAGCAACTACTACGGGGCCAATACCGAACTCGGTTTCAACGCCGGAGACTGGATCGTGCGCAGTCGCCAGGCGTACTCGATGCAGAACGAGGTGAGCAACTTCCAGTCGCTCTATACCTACGCGCAAAAGACCATCGTGCCGTTGAAGTCGACGGTGCAGGCAGGGCAGATCAACATCAGCAACTCGGTATTCCAGGGCGCGGCGATTACCGGTGCGCAGATCATTCCCGAAGCGGCGTTGCAAGGTCGCGGGCTTGGCGGTGCGACCGTAGAGGGCATTGCCCAGAGCGCGGCCCGGGTGGAGGTGCGCCAGGCCGGCGCGCTGATTCACACCAGCCTCGTGCCTGCCGGGCCTTTCAGCCTGCAGAACGTGCAACTGTTGAACGGCCGTACCGACCTGGATGTTCGGGTCATTGAAGCCGACGGCTCGCAGCGCAGCTTTACCATTCCCGCAGCTTCCCTGGCCCAGGTTTCGCTCAGCGAGCCGGGGTACTCGGTGGCTGCCGGTAAGGTGCGAACCTTCGACACCCGCGACATGCAGTCGCCGATGGTGGTGACCGGTACGGGCGGCTGGTTGTTGAACCCGAGCAATAAACTGTCAACGGGGCTCATGCTCAGCGACAACGATTATCGCGGCGCAGCCTGGACGCTGGATTCGAGCCTGACCCCGAGCACCTGGATGAGCGTGCAGAACACCTTTTCCAATGCCGGCGAGGAAGGCAAGAGTGGCACCCAGGCAAGCATCTCGTTGAACACCAGCCTGACCCCGAAAATCAGCGCGGGGGTCAACGCCACCCGGCAAACCGCCGGTTACCGCGAGCTGCTCGACACCACACGTGAACAAACACCGGGGTATGTAGATGGGCTGACGCGGCAGCAGTATGGCGTGTCCCTGGGCTGGAACGATGATGTGCTGGGGGGCTTGGTCGGTAGTTATTCGACCGGGACTACCTTCGATGGGCGCAATACCCGTCATCTGAATGCGTCCTGGGTGAAAACCTTCAAGCACGCGACGGTCAGCTTCAACGTCGAACGTTCCTTGGGCGGCAATCGCGACGACGATGAATTCGGTCGTGGACGACGTCGCTCCTCCAGCGACGACGGCAACGCCATGTATCTGACGGTCAGCGTGCCACTGGGCGGCAAGCGCAATGTGCGGGCCTACGCCAACAAGCGCAACGGTAGCACCCGCTTCGGTACCACCTACGATGACAACAGCAATGATTTTGCCACCTATCGCTTGAGCGCCGAGCGCAACACCGAGCGCAAGGAACAGGACTTCGCCGGCAATGTCAACCTGATGCCGCGGTATGCCCAGGTCAACCTCGGTTACGCGCGTAACGGTGCCGACAGCACCAGCTACAGCGGCCAGTTGCGTGGCGGGGTGGCTGTGCATGAGAGCGGTGTGACCTTGTCGCCCTATGCACTGAGCGACACCTTCGGCGTGGCCAAGGTCGGCGACGTCGGTGGCGTCAAGCTGACCACGCCGAGCGGTCCGGTGTGGACCGACCCGTGGGGCAATGCGGTGATCCCGCAGCTCAATGCCTACCAGAACACGCGGGTGGAAATCGAGACCAAGAGCCTGCCGCGCAACGTCGATATCCAGAATGGTTTCAAGGCAGTTTCGGCCGGCCGTGGCTCGGTGCAGAAACTCGATTTTTCGGTGATCAAATCGCGTCGCGCCTTGTTGCGGGTGACTGATGCCGGTGGAAAACCGATGAGCAAGGGCTTGGCGGTGTTCGATGCCAAGGACAACTTCGTCACCACCGTAGTGGATGACGGCAAGGTGTTCCTGACCAATGGACAGCTGAGCGAGGCGCTGATTATTCACACCTCCGAGAGCAATACCTGCGCGATCCATTTCAGCCTCCCGCAAGAGCAGGATCTGAACGTCTATTTCGAAACAGCCAACGCCACTTGTGCGGCCGGCTGAAGGTCGACCCCTATTGGGGCGAGGAACGTTTATGAACACTTCCATGACCAGCCTGAAGGCATTCGCCCTCGGCGCTCTGTTGATCAGCACCGTTTCAGCCGCCGGCCAAGCGTTGGCAGAGGATTGCCAGATCAGCCTTAGCCAAACGCAGATCGACTACGGGCAAGTCATACCGCCTAATTCTAATGTCGCCCTGAATGCCGGCAACATGCACGACCTGGGCAATCGGCTCATCAGCCTCAACGCTAGTTGCGCGCAACCTGCGAAATTGCTGCTGATGCTGCGCGGCGAGCAACTCGGGGCGGACTTCAAGTTTGCCGGGCACGGGCAAACCCGCGTGGCTTTGAGCAACGCCTTGCTTGACGGGCGCCGCGTCGACCTGGCCCAGATCCAGTCTCCCGGTGCCGCACCCGGCGCCTCCAGCTCAGCGATCAACGTGGTGCCGGGGGACATGATCATTCCGGTCAGCGGTGGCGTGCCGGCGACCGGTTCGGTGCTATCGCTGCAGGTGGAGATCCAGCCTGTAGTACCGGTCAGCGAACTGCGTACCCGCGATGCCAAGACGCTGGAAGCCAATCTTTCATTTCAGGTCAGAAGCTACTGAACCGAGTACAGCCCGCATCTTTCCCTGGCCAGTGAAGGCGAGGGACTGACTCGGTGGTTACAAGCGTAAGGGACAGTCCTGGCGGCTGATCCTTGTTCAAGAAAGGCAAGCATCTGAATGCGCTTTGCAATCTGCCGATTGCGATGTGGGTTCGTGCGTGTTGAAGAAAATAAGGGATGTATTTATGCCTGCTAAAGCGAAGTATGGTCTGGTCAGTATGGTGGGGGGCGTGGCGCTTGAAGTCATGACCATGGGGAGCGCCCATGCTGTTAGCGTGCCGGATCTGGTACTGGATGGCGTGACCGTTGATGTCACCGGGAACAACTTCCCTGGTGTGCGGGACGCGGGGAGCGCATTTGCGATCAGCATCCGCGACAGCGTCATTACTGCCAATGGCCAGTTCAGCCATGGCGTGCTGCTATCGGGTGGCGACAGCTCGGTGCAAGCCAGTGATTCAACGGTGTCGACCCTTGGCGAGGCGAGCCATGGTTTCAACTTCGCCGGTGCGAGCCAGAGTGGGGAACTCAGCCGTGTTGCGGTCAGCACGGCGGGCGACAACGCTTTTGCCTTGAACCTGGGGCAGGGCGCTCAGGTGCGGGCGACCGATGTAAGCCTGACGACCGTGGGGCGCTTTTCCTCGGCGGCCGATCTGTCGGGCGGCAGCGCGCTCAGCGCTCGGGGTGGTCGTTTCAACACCTCTGGCGACAACGCCCATGGTCTCTTCCTGCTCGGCACCGATACCCTTCAGCGCGCATTGGCCAGCCTGACCGACAGCGAGATCCGGACTGCCGGCGACAATGCCATTGCGCTCAACGTTAACCGCAACGCTACGGCGACCCTGGCAGACAGCAGGATCACTACCCTCGGCGCCAATGCTTATGGTGTCTGGGTGCCGAATGCCGATAGTCAGTTGCTGGCAAATAACCTCAGCATCGATACTCAGGGCGATAACGCCATCGGGGTCTTCACCCAGTTGGGCGGCAAGGCCAGCCTCGACGGTGGTAACGTGCACACCCAAGGCAGTCGGGCCTATGCCCTGTATGCCGGTAACGTTTCGTCTATCGAAGCACGCAACCTGTCGCTGCAGGTCGGGGCCGACAGTGTCGGAGCCTTTGCCTCCGACCGTTCGCAGATCTCTCTGGCGCAAATCGACCTGCGTAGCGACCAGACCACCATCGGCCTGGCGTCTTATTCCGGCTCGACCATCGAAGCCGTTGATTCGTCCGTCTCCCTGAGCGGTACCGGGGCACGGGCGGTCCAGGCCAATAACGGCGCCACCGTGCGCCTGGACAATCTTGGCATTCAGGCCGTCGGCACCGACAGTATCGGTCTCCAGTCGTTGGCCAGCGCCGGTGTGAGCAACACTTTCGAGGTGAAGAACAGCCAGCTCGAGGTTGCCAATGGCCGTGCCATCAGCGTCCAGGGCGGCAGCGCGCGGATCGATCTGGTCGGCTCGCGGCTGAGCGCGGACACCCTGTTGGCGGTGGATCAACGCACCCTCGCCGATGGCCGCGTGATCGACAGTGAAGACGTGCTGGTCAAGGCCCGCGAGTCGAACCTGAGCGGCGCGATCCAGGCCAACGCGCGCAACTCGCAACTGTTGCTCAAAGCAAGCTCGAACCTGTCCGGCACGGCCCGGGGCCTGAATGTGCTGACACTCGATCAAAGCAACTGGGACATGACCGGCCATTCGCAGATCGGGCAATTGAACCTCGATCAAGGGCAGGTGCGTTTCAGCGCACCTTCGCACAGTGTCCTGGCGATTGACGGCGACCTCACCGGCAACGGTACCTTCATGATGAACACTGACCTGGCCAGCGAGCAGGGCGATCTGATCACGGTCGGCGGCTCGATCGAGGGCGCCCATACCCTGGTGGTTAAGGACTCCGGCCAGGAGCCGGCGGCGGCCAACGGCAAGTTGATGCTGGTGGACGGTAACGGTGGCGCGGGGCGCTTCAGCCTGTATGGCGGTCATGTGGATGCCGGCGCCTTCCGCTACACGCTGGAGCAGCGGGCGGATGACTGGTACCTGGTGAACGCCGCAGGCATCGCGCCAGTCAATCCGGTTGCTCCGGCCCCGGCGCAACTGTCGGCGGGCGCCAACGCCGCCATCGCCTCGCAGACGGCCGCCGCCACCTTGTGGAGTGCGCAAATGAATACCCTGGTCAAGCGCCTGGGTGAATTGCGCCTGGGCAAGGATGAGGGCGGTGTCTGGACCCGGGCCATCGGCAGTCGCTACAACATCGCCGAGCATTCCAGCCGGGCATTCAGCCAGAACAACACCGGGATCGAGATCGGTGCGGACAAGGCGATTGGCCTGGCCGGTGGCAAGGTTTATGTCGGCGGCATGCTCGGTACCGCGAAGTCCGAGCTGAATTTTGGCGAGGGCGCCTCCGGGGAGATCGAGAGCCGGATGTTGGGCGGCTACGCCACTTACCTCAATGACAACGGTGTGTACGTCGACAGCGTCATCAAGTACAGCCGTTTCGACAATGACCTCAAGCTGCCGACCAACGTGGGCAAAATGGTCAAGGGCTCCTATAGCGCCAATGGCTACGGTGTCGATGTGGAGGTGGGCAAGCACATCAAACTCAAGGACGACTGGTTCGTCGAGCCGCAGGTCGAACTGATGGCGACTCGTACGACGGGCGCGAACTACACCGCCAGCAATGGGCTGCGGGTCAACGCCGGGGCCATGAATTCATTGCAAAGCCGCGTAGGTTCGTTGTTCGGCCGCAGCCTGGAACTGGCCAATGGCATGCAGGCTCAGCCTTATGCCAAGGCGTCCTACATTGCCGAGCATGGCGGTGACAGCCATGTCCGGGTCAACGGCCACAAGCTCAAGTCAGAATTGCCGGGCAACCGCGTCGAGCTTGGTTTTGGCGCAATCCTGCAAGTCAGCGAGCGAAGCAAGGTGTCCCTCGATGCCGAGTTCGCCAAAGGCAACGATATCGAGCAACCGTGGGGTGTGACGCTCGGTTATCGCTATCTCTGGTAGCCCCTCTGTTTCCCTGCTTTGCCCGGCTTTTGCCGGGCTTTTTTTTGTCCGTTTGAGCCAGACCTTTTCTCCTGCTGCAACCCTTGGGAAATTTCATACAAGAACTGAGGCCGTTGCCTCGGTTGTTTGCCCGGTCGCTGACGCAAGATGAGGTACAGCACTTCTCAAGAGTGAGTCCAAATGCCTGTTTCGTCTTTGCGTGTCATCGTCCTTGAAGACCATTCATTCCAGCGCGCCATTGCCGTCAGCATGTTGCAGCAACTGGGCTGTACGGACGTGTTCCAGGCCGCGGATGGCGCAGAGGCGCTGGCGGTGCTGAACGAGGTCGGCCCGGTAGACATCGCCCTGTGTGACCTGCGCATGGACGGCATGGATGGCCTGGAGTTCTTGCAAGCGGTCGGTCATTCGGGACTGGTGGGTTCGGTGATCATCAGCAGCTCGCTGTCGGCGGACCTGCGACGCACCGTGCGGCAGATCATTTCCCTGTTGGACCTGGAGCTGTTGGGCGACATCGGCAAGCCGCTGCACTACGAAACCCTGGAGCGCTTGCTAAAAAAGCACTGCAGTGTGCCGCGTACTGGTGCACCGCCAGAGCCATTGGAGACAGTTCCCGATGAGGCCCAGGTAAGGCAGGCCCTGGCGGCCCACGAGCTGTGCGCGTTCTTTCAGCCGAAATTCATCCTGGAAACCGGAGAGACCACCGGCGTCGAAGTGCTGGCGCGCTGGCGGCATGGATCCGGCAAGGTGTTGTCTCCCGCTTGTTTCCTGCCGGTCCTGGAGCGTCATGGCTTGCTCGATGACTTGCTGTGCCAGCAACTGCACCAAGGGCTCGCACTGCAACAGCAACTGCGGACGCAGGGATATGAACTCAATTTCGCGTTCAATCTGCACGCTGCACAGTTGTCCAGCGGCACCCTCGCTTCCCAGGTCCGCGGGCTGCTTGGCGAGTACGGCGCGCGTGGCGCGAGCCTGACCTTCGAATTGACCGAGGCTGGCATGCTGCAAGCACCGGAAACCAGCCTGGAGTGCCTGTTCCGCCTGCGGATGATGGGTTGCCGGCTGTCGATCGACGATTTCGGCACGGGCTTCTCCTCACTCCAGCGCTTGTTCCAACTGCCCTTCAACGAAATCAAGCTGGATGCCGGGTTCGTCCAGGCGCTGGCGCAGGAGCCGCGCTGCCGTGCGGTGGTCAGCAGTACGCTGGCGCTGGGCGAAACCCTGGGGATGACGGTGGTGGTGGAGGGCATCGAGACCGATGAGCAACGCCAACACTTGCTGAACCTGGGCTGCACCCAGGGGCAGGGATACTGGTGTGCCAAGCCCATGAGCAGCGGCGACTTGCTGCGCTGGCTCGAAGGCCAACAACAGCGGAGCCAGCGCGCATGACCAACAAAGCCAGTACTGTCGCGCCCGTCCGAACATCCGCCATGCAGTGTTCTACAACAGCCCGGTGCCGTTGTTCGAGGTGATGTGGGGCAGCTTGCAGCAACCGGCCTGGTTCTGCCTGGCCGACACGCCGGGCGCTGACTCGTTGAGCACGCTCATGAGCAGCATCGATCCGCCGTCCCAGTGGGCCAGCCTGAAAGCACAGCCAGGGTTGCGCATGATCGCACGAGGCTGGCCTGTCCAGTAGGAGACTTTTCTGATGAATCAGTAGTAATCGCCGCGCATTCCTTTTAGGCAATGCGTTTGTGAATTTCCATTACCTCTCACTTGGGTGAAGAGGGCTTCAAGCACTACATCTGGAGAATTTTATGAGTACTAAACATACACGTCGGCGAGCCATTTTCTGGTTTTCCGTGCTCACCGGAACGGTATTGATCAGTGCCTGTGCCAGCGCACCGGCGCCGGATGAACAGGTCTCCCTGGCCAGGAATGCCCTGAGCCGCGCGGTATCGGCGGGGGCGACGCAGTACGCGCCGGTGCAGATGAAGACCGCACAGGACAAGACGATGCTGATGGATCAAGCGCTCGGCGAGAAGAACTATGGGCAGGCCAAGGGGCTGGCGGAGCAGATCGCGGCGGACTCGGCGCTGGCCGAGCGCATGGCGCGCACCGCGAAGTTGCAGAAAGAGCTGAAAGATGCCCAGACCGGTATCCAGGTCCTCAAGCAGGAAATGCTGCAGGCCCCTGACTCCGGTTTGAAGCCAGCCACCACGCCTTCCAACTGAGGATTTTTCCATGCGTATTTTTGTTCCTGCCGTTTGCGTATTCGCCCTGGTATTGACTGGCTGTGCTGCGACCCCTGAAAACCCGCAACTGGTCGAGGCCCGCAAGCTCTTCTCGGATCTCCAGAGCAAGCCTGAATCGAGCACCCTGGCTGCCCTGGAAACCCAAGATGCCTTTACCACCCTGGGCAAGGCAGACCAGAAATCGATCCAGGACCGTCGCGCTCCTGAGATTGACCAGCTCGCTTACCTGGCCAAACAGAAGATCGCCCTGGCCGAGCAGACCATTCTCGGGCGCAAGGCCGAGGCCAGCCTGGGCACCATCGACGTGCAGCGCACCCAGGTCCAATTGGATGTGCGTACTCAGCAGCTCAAGGCTCTGCAAGCAATGAACGCCAAGCAGACGCCGCGAGGCGAGGTGGTCACCTTTGGCGATGTGCTGTTCGATACCGGCAAGGCCGGTCTCAAGCCAGGCAACCAGCGCAACGTCCAGCAATTGGCTGACTTCCTGATCAACAACCCCGAGCGCAAGGTGCGCATCGAGGGCTTCACCGACAGCGTGGGCAGCGATGCTTTCAACCAGAAGCTGTCCGAGCGTCGCGCTGAAAGCGTGGCTTTCGCCCTGGAACGCCTGGGTATCGACATGAGCCGCATCATGACCCAAGGCTACGGCAAGGAATACCCGGTCGCCGATAACGCGACGGCACAATCACGCCAATTGAACCGTCGGGTCGAAGTGATCATTTCCAACGGTGCGGCGGCTGTCGATAGCCGTAGCTGACAGTACGGCAGACAGAGGACGACCCATCATATGCGAAACCGGGACGTTGTTCGGCCTGATGAGTCAGCAGCAACGCGCCCCGTTGATTGGCACATCGTCGGTGCGATGGCAGGCATCTTCGTCGAGGTCGTCCAGCGCCAGTCGCAGCTTTTTTCAAAGCCGATCCGGCCTATGGACATGGGACTGAACAGGCTTTGGGTATGCCACATCATTAAACCCATTGCCTTCCATTCATATCGCAAGAGAAAGAACAGCATGCACATGTTGAAGACCACCGCGGCGTTGCTGCTTGCAACCTCCGCCGTCCACTCATCACTGGCGACTGCCGCTCCAGTCGAGCAAGAGGGCTACTACGGGGCAGCCCGGGTGATCAGCGCCGATCGAAAAGCCCGCAATATGGACTCCAGTGCCCGTCCCGGCATTGGCTCATTCGTGTCCGGTGACGACAATCAGAAGGACATCACGGGATCTCTCGGGGTCGGTTACCGATTCGGCAATGGTTGGCGCTTGGAGGGGGAGTGGACGCTCCCGCAAAAAGATACCTTTACCAGCGGATCGACCGCCTTTCCCACCAGCCTCAACGAACACCATATCGAATCCACGCGGGTGATGCTCAACGCCTATCGGGATGTGCGCGTTGCCGAGAAAATCTCTGTTTATGGTTCGGCGGGGCTGGGGCTCGCCCGTCTCGAGTCGAAGGGGTGGCAGGGCAACGAGTCGCGCCAATACGGCTCCGCGACCCAGACCAACCTGGCCTGGTCGGTTGGCGCGGGTGTCATCTACGACGTAACGGATCGCCTGGCCCTGGATCTTGGCTATCGCTACATTGACATGGGCGATACAGAAAGTGGCTGGAACAACTTCCCGAATGCGCGAGGCCTGCAGGACGAGAAAATGAAAGCCAACCTGGTATCCCGCGAACTCTCGTTGGGCGCGCACTGGGCCTTCTAACAGGCGAAAGCAAATGAACTTCACCTACTTTTAGCTTCATGGAAACGTCGGCTCTTGATGGACGACGTTTCTGGACTCTCCTGGAGTAGAAAACCGCTGTCGTGCTGATGTTCTGGGTACTCGTCGTGCTGGTCGTCCTTTTGTTCACACTCTCCATCGCCACCCAACCGGTAGTGGTGCACTGACCCAACTCATTCTTCCCTGAGTGGTATGAAGGGGCGATGAGGTTGCTGGACGGCGGTCAGTCAGTGTCTGGTCTCATTATTTCGGATCGTTGATCTTCCCTTCTTGCACTGGATCCTGCGTCGAGCCATTTCTCAAAGTTTCACCGGGGAGTGCTGCTAGCCCTCAGCCATTAGCACATCCGACCTAATTGCCCCTGTCCCGGCTCGCCCTTAAAGTCCTTCCGCCTGGCAGCTTATTGCCAAAATCTCTCCAGCATGAAAATCAAAAAGGGTCGATCTGTAATGAACTCATCAAGGACTATCCCGGTTCTCGTTTTATTCGCAACATTGGCGCTCGCGGTCTCTGGATGCCAGACCGTCAAGCCGGGAGAGAGTGATCTCAAGAATCGAGCGCAGGCCACGATTGGCAAGCCCGTGATAAAAGTTTCAAACATCCGCAATGACTTCAATACAACTTTCTACACGGCTCAAACCGAAGGTGGCGAATACTCGTGCGAACTGCCGAGCGGCCCGATGGTTGCTTTGGGTTCCATGGGAATGGGACTGGGCGCTCAGTGCAACAAGCAATGACCAACTAGCCCCTTCGAAGCTGAAACAGAAAGGCCAATGTCGGTGACATTGGCCTTTTTCATTTATTGAATACCCAGGGTTCCGCCCATGCGCGTGGCAGGCGCCGCAAGAAAGCTTGGCTCAGCATGACAGGCGAAACGATCCAGATGACCGCCAGCGCAATGTAGAGAGCGACATTGTCGACGTGGCTGCGCGATCAGGAGGCAAACTACTGGCCCCCGCCGTTTCGCTTCCTCGGCAAAATCGCCTTTTTTCAGAAGGTTAGGTTGGCTATATGCGGACGATTGTCATCACCGTTGCGACGCTTTCCCTGGCTATTCTTGCCTCGGGAGTGCAGGCAAGAGAATTGAGCAAGAGTCATCGATTTGCCTGCACATGGGGTTCGGATATCGCCGCCGGTGCGCAGCGATCGAAGCTGTCCGGAGTCTCGCTGTACGGTGCGCGCAAGCAGTTGCAGGTGCGCAAGTTTCAGCAACCCTGGATGCGCATGACGGCGATGGGCATCACTGAACAGACGTACAACAGCAGCTCGAAACTCAAACCGGCAGCGGTGAAGCAGACCTATTACGAGCAATGCGTACGCCATGAGTTGGCCCAGCGTTAACGCGGGTTGGCACATTCAGTCTCTTCCTGAACCAGAAGCGGGGTGCGAGTACGCCGATGCCCGGTCACGACTCGTTTGAGCTTTTCAGCCTCGCAGGCCCTGCGATGCGAGCTGCCGGCTGGCTCTGCATCAGGGCGTCAAGCGCCTTGCGGTAATTCTGCCCGCCGAGCGCCATGCTGTTGTTGTGCGTGGCGCCCGGCACCAACAACAGGCGTTTGGGGTGTTGCGCGGCGTTGAACAATTGTTCGCTGAAGCGCGAAGGCACAAACGCATCGGCCATGCCATGCACCACCAGCAATGGCATATGAATGTCGGCGATCTTGTCGATGGAATCGAATTTCTGCGACAGCAGCCAGCGCACGGGAAGTGAGGTGTTGGCGACGGCGGCGGCGACATCGGCCAGGGAAGTGAAGGTCGACTCGATGACCAATCCGCGCACCGGCAAAGGCGTATGGCTGCGGACGGCGTTCTGCCCCAACTCTGCCGCCAGATCGATCGCCACCGCGCCGCCCAGGGAATGGCCGTAAATCAGGCGTTTGTTCGGGTCCGGCTGCAGCAGTTTGAAGCGTTCCCAGGCCACGCGAGCATCTTCGTAGACGCTGCTTTCCGACGGCAGATCGCCTTTGCTCTGGCCGAAGCCGCGATAGTCGATGGCCAGTACCGAATAGCCTGCCGCACGCAGTTGTTCGATACGGAACAATTGCCCGGTGAGGTTCCAGCGTACGCCGTGCAGATAGAGGATCGCCGGGGCGTTCGCCCGTTCTGCCGGCCACCACCAGGCATGAATGTTCTGGCCGGCCTTGAAACTCTTGGGTTGCAGATCGAGTTCCTGAACGCTGCCGGGCAAGCCGCGGTACCAGCCGGCGGTGCCTGGCTCAATGCGAAACAGCAGCTTGCGTTCGGTATGTTCCAGCACGGCACAACTCGTCGGCACGCCAATCACCAGCGCGGCCATGAAGGCGAACGTCAGGCGGCGACGTCTCAAATGAGTCATGAAGGACAGGAACATTAAACGTTTCACCACGGCGCAGACAAAGAACGCTTTTTACCAGATGCCTTGGTCTGCGCGTGATTATTTTCGACCACCGTACACGCGCAACGATTACAAGATGCTGCAATCAATCATGCCACTTGCAGCACGATCTTGCCGATATGGTCGCCGGCCTCCATGCGCGCATGGGCTTGAGCCGCGTCAACGAGAGGGTAAACCTTATCGATGATCGGCAGGCAGCGCCCGGCGGCCAGCACCGGCCAGACCTGCTCGCGCAGTTGATCGGCGATCGCGGCTTTTTCCGCTGCGGTGCGGGCGCGCAGCAGCGAACCGGTGACCACGGCGCGTTTGCCAAGGATCGCCAGCAAATCAATGTCCTTGGCCCGAGCGCCGCCGAGGAACCCGAGCATCACCAGGCGTCCGTCCATCGCCAGCGCGCTGACGTTGCCGTTGAGGTAGGAGCCACCCATGATGTCGAGAATCACATGCACACCTTGATCCGCCGTTTTTGCAGCGATCACGGCGGCAAAATCTTCTTCGCGATAATTGATCGGCTGCCCTCCGAGCTGGCTGATCGCTGCACATTTGTCAGGGCTGCCGGCAGTGGCGAAGGCCTCAATGCCGAACTCGCGGCAGAGCATCAGTGCGGTCGTGCCGATGCCGCTGGTGCCGCCATGAATCAGCGCGCGCTGGCCACGGCTGGCACCGCCGAGGCCGAACAGATTGGCCCAGACGGTAAAGAAGGTTTCCGGAATGGCCGCCGCCTGTACCCAGTCCATCCCATCGGGGATCGCTAAGGTCTGGCCCGCCGGCACCGCGCAATATTCGGCATAGCCACCGCCATTGGTCAGTGCGCAAACCCGGTCACCGACGGCAAAACCACTGACATCGGCACCCAGCGCAACCACCTCGCCAGCCACCTCCAGGCCAGGAATCGGGTCCATGCCAGGCTTCATCGGGTAGAGGCCGGCGCGCTGCAAGGCATCCGGACGGTTGATGCCGGCGGCGTGTACGCGAATCAGTAGCTGCCCTTGAGCAGCGTCAGGCAGCGCTACGCGCCTGGCTTGCAGAACTTCGGGACCGCCGGGTTGGGTAATTTCGATACGGGTCATTTCATTGGGCAGGGACATGTCGATTCCTCTGATAAAGGTCGTGTAGATGGGAGCGCAAGCAACACGCAATGATTCCGTTCAGTTCGCACCGCAGCGCGTTTCGATGGAAGAGGGCAGCCAGCGCAGGGCTTGCTCCAGCAGCAGGGCGACGACGATGGCGCCGCCGGCGATCACGAACAGCAACGCGTGATGGCCGCCGGTGGCATTGAACAGCGCCGAATAGGCGAACCCGGCGAGCGCCTGGAATGTCGCGAACGATACCGTGGCGCGACTCCAGGCAATCTGCTGGCGGTGGTGGGTCGGCACCAGCTCGTGCACTCGGGCCAGCGCCAGGGGCACGATTCCCGGCGGGAACGAACCGAGGATCACGGCGAGCAACGCCAGCGCCAGAAAGGAATCGGCGATCGACAACAGACCGAGGGTAATTGCCTGCACCACCAGCACCACGCGGATACCGATGCGTGCGCCAAGCTGGTCGGCGAGAAAACCGTAACTCACCGGCCCGACGATGGCGCCCAGACCGTACATCACCCAGACCATGGCGCCGACATGAGCACCCGCACCCAACCCACGGGCGACATAATCGACGAGGAACACCATGGCGGGCACCAGACCGGCGGCCATGAACGCGTATTGGGCAAACAGCAGATAAACCCCTGGCGGTGTCGGCTCAGTGGTCGAGTCGGCGTTCGCAGCCATCGGGTGCGCGCTGTCGGCAGGCCATCCGAACCAGCTCAATGCGGTCAGTAGCAGCGCCAAAGCACCCAGGCCCAGCCAGGTCGCCTGCAAACCCAGGCTCAGCAGCGGCGGCACGATGGTTCCCGAACCGGCAATACCCAGGCCGATGCCGAGAAATATCGCACCACTGGCCAGACCTTTGCGTGACGCCGGCACATGGGGCAGCACGGTCGCGGCAACCAGCACCATGATTGCGCCGCCGGCAACGCCCGAGAGCAAGCGCCAGCCGAAAAACCAGCTCACCGACAACGGCCAGGCACAGGCGAAAAACGCTGCCGTAACGGCCAGCATCATCAGGCGCAGGGCATTGCGGTTCCCCCAGCGCTGGGCCAGCGGCCGGCCGAGCAGGGCGCCAATCAAATAGCCGACCAGATTCGCCGCACCGAGATACACGACGTCGCCGGCAGAAAACCACTGCGCTTGAATCAGCGCAGGAATCAAGGGCGTATAGGCGAAGCGCGCCAGACCGATACTGACGAGGCTGGCACAAAGTCCGGCAAAGATCGGCAACCAGATGCCGGAGGTTGATGATGTACGCATGCTAGCGATCTCGTGGAAGGTTTATGGCGTCCAGCATATCGGCTATCGTTGCTGCGATTGCGCAGCGATTAAGCGGCGTACAGATGCAAAATTGCATCATCTGGAGGCGCTATGAATTGGGATGACGCGCGGGTGTTTCTCGCGGTTTGTCGAGAGTCGACGTTGCGCGGAGCGGCGCGGGTTCTGGGCGTGGATCAGGCGACAGTGGGCCGGCGTATCACCGCGCTGGAGAAGTCCCTGAGCGCGACGTTGTTTCTGCGCACGTCGGACGGCTACGCATTGACCGCCCTGGGTGAGGCGGCGCTCAAAAGCGTGCAGAAAATGGAGCATTCGGCGCTTGAACTGGAACGCCAGATCCACGGCCTGGACGACCGCCTGACCGGTAACGTGCGGGTGAGTAGCACCGACTCGCTGGCGATTGACTTCCTGATCCCGGCGATCGCCCGTCTGCACGAGCTGCACCCGGATGTGCAGGTGCAGTTGGATGCCTCCACGCAGATTCTCAGCCTGGCCAAGCGCGAAGCGGACATTGCCGTGCGCAACACGCGACCGGATAACCCGGATCTTATCGCCCGACGGATTGCGCGCTGGCCTGTAGGACTTTTCGCTGCGCAGGCCTATGTCGACCGCCACGGCGAACCGCAACCGGGCACGGCGTTCGAGGGCCATGATCTGGTGGTCTATCAACCGTATCTGCAGAGCAAAAAAGACTTCACGCTGGTGTCCGAACCCTTTAACCGTGGGCGTATCGTCGCCAGTCTCAGTTCCAGTCTGCTGGTTCGCCGCTCGATTGCAGCCGGTTTGGGGATCGGTGAAATTCCGCTGTACATGGGCGAGCGCGACGGTCTGGTCAGGCTCTGGCCGGAGCGTACCCGACCGTTGCCGTATGAAGTGTGGCTGGTCACCCATGCGGATCTGCGCCATACGGCACGGGTTCGCGCGGTGATCGAACAGATCGTCGAGGCGTTTGCGCTGGAAAACCAATAGTCGATTCAGCGTTTTTTCGGGGCTACAACGTCTGACGAAACGGCCTACGTATGAGGCAGAATGTGCCGGCTTGTCGGCCGTGACGTTGGATTCTATTGTGACTGCAGTTCGGTGAGGGCCTCGAACCCGCACTGAAATGATGAGCCAGGAAGGTCTCGGTAGCCGCGAAAGGTGTCGAATTGGAAATCAGGGAAGTCAATCAATATGCAGTCAGGGGCATGTCGGGCACAGGTCGGGATAAGCAAACCATGGGCGCTATAAGTCGTGAAGAATTCGATGCGAAGATAGAAACCATCGAGACGAGGATGGATGGTCGTGTGGCAGAAATGCGCGCCGATATTCGCGGATTCCTGGCTGCTCAGGCGGAGCGGGATAAAACCCAGGAGGAACGAGACAAGCGCTACGACTTGATATGGATGGATGTTCAGAAAAGTACCGATGAATCGCGCGCAGCGATCCGGCAGGCATCGACCGTAAAGGCGAACTATTGGGCAGCCACCACCGTTCACTTTCTCGGCGTGGCCTCCTTGCTGGTTGGCGCGCATTTCGCTAACCAGGCGGCCGTTTTGACGACCATACAGACAACGCTGGCAGCGATTCAGATTGGCAAAGAGGTCGCGACACCCAAACCAGTCGAGCGGCCGTCGGCGGTGCAACCGCAATAAAAAACGGCCTTCAAAGGAAAGCCGTTTTTGCTGGCGACAGAGCGTTGCCTCATGGCATTTCCGGCAACTCCTGAGGGCGCAGGTCAAACACCAGCACTTCGGCATCGACACCGTTGCTCAAAGTGAGCAATTGTTCCTCACGAACCCGCACACCGTCGCCTTCCTGCAATAACTGGCCATTCAACTCTACGCTCCCGCGCGCCACATGGACGTAGGCGTAACGGTTGGCTGGCAGCTCCAGCGTGGCACTTTCCTTGCCGTCGAATAACCCGGCATAGACCCGCGCATCCTGACGAACTTTCAAGGAACCTTGGCTGCCGTCCGGTGAAATGATCAACTGCAGGCGACCGCGTTTTTTCTGCGCGCTGAAATGCTCCTGCTGGTAGCGCGGTTTGGCGCCGGCGACCTCCGGCACGATCCAGATTTGCAGAAAGTGCACCGGCTTGGTGGCCGAGTGGTTGAACTCGCTGTGCGCCACGCCGCTGCCGGCGCTCATCAACTGCACATCGCCGGGGCGGATCACCGAGCCGGTGCCGAGGGTGTCCTTGTGTTCCAGTGCGCCTTCCAGCACGTAGGAAAAAATTTCCATGTCACGGTGCGGGTGTTGCCCAAAACCTTTGCCGGCGGCGACGCGGTCATCATTGATCACCAGCAGGTCGGAGAAACCCTGCTCACGCGGGTTGCGATAACTGGCGAAGGAAAAGGTATGAAACGATTTCAACCAGCCATGATTGGCGAGACCACGGTCGGAGGCTTTGCGAAGAGTCAGCATGATGAAATCTCCTGGCGGGACGTGAATTCGTCCGAGTGAGGAGAAGGTTACTGTTTATCGAAATGCGCAATAAGTAGGTGAAAATTGAAAGACTGTCCTGATCAGGTTGACAGTTTTACGCTATGGTTCACGCATTTTTTTGCGCTGATCACGCCACTGTTGGCCATAATGGCGCGTTTGCAGCCTGCGTATTGACCTTCGAATGTGATGCCTCCCATGAAAACTGTGGCAATGGTGCTGTTCCCTGATTTCCTCATGCTCGACATGGCCGGGCCGCTGGAAGTGTTTTCGGTTGCCAATCGTTACCTCAAGCCAGAATGGCATTATCAACTGACCACCCTCGGCACCGAGCGCGGGCCGTTACGAGCGTCCAACGGGGTGCAGGTGCAAGCGGACCTGCACATTGACGACGCCGAGGCACGTTATGACCTGCTGCTCGTTCCGGGCGGGCCCGGTGCCTACAACGAAAGATTTCCGCCGTTGTTCGCCTGGCTGAAAGGCGCCGTGCCGCGCGCCGAACGGTTTGGTTCAATCTGTACCGGTGCCTTTATCCTCGGTCATGCCGGCTTGATCGACGGTTATCGGGTGACTACCCACTGGAATTACACCGAGCGATTGATCAAGGCTTTTCCGCGGGCCACGGTGGCCACCGATCAGATCTATGTCGAGGACCGCAACCTGATTACCTCGGGCGGCGTCACTGCCGGGATTGATCTGGCGCTGGCCGTGGTCGCCCGCGATCATGGCAAGAAAATCGCCCAGGACGTGGCCAAAGTCTTGTTGGTGGTGATGAAACGCCAAGGCGGGCAGGCACAGTTCAGCCCCTTGATGGCCGCCGTTTCACCGCAGGAAACCGCGATCACGCGAGTGCAGAACTACGTCCTGGAGCATCTGGACGAAGCCTTCACGGTCGAGCGCATGGCAGGGCTGGCGAACATGAGTGCACGGCACTTTGCCCGCCTGTTTATCCGCGACATCAACATGACACCGATGGCGTTTCTGCAGAACGCGCGGGTCGACTGCGCGCGCAACCTGCTGGAAACCAGTGACCTGCCGCTGAAAACCGTGGCCTATAAAAGTGGTTTCGGCAGTGTTCGACACATGCGCTCACTGTTTGCCGAAAAGCTGGGTCTGACCCCGGCACAGTACCGGGAACAGTTCAGCTAGAGCGGTTGTGTCCGTCTGGCGCAGTGGGATGTCCGTGCTGCGCCCGGCGTGGTGGTTGTAGCGTCATCGGAGCATGCCAAGATGACTGCCATGAATACTCACAACGATTTGACCCCGGCGCCGGTGCTGCGTTTTGGCCCGTATGCCTTTCATGTGCGCCAGCGCCTGATTCTTCAGGGCGACCGGCCATTGCGCATGGGCGGGCGTGCGCTGGATATTTTGCAGGTGCTGGTCGAGCGTGCGGGGCAGGTGGTCAGCAAAGAGCAATTGATCGCGCGGGTGTGGCCAACCTCCGTGGTCGAGGAGATCAACCTGCGGGTGCACATCGCAGCGCTGCGGCGTGCACTGGGCGACGGCGGTAATGGTCAGCGTTACATCGCCAACGTCCCGCAACGCGGTTACAGCTTTATCGCCCCGGTGACGTCGGACGAAGGTGAAGCGCCGCTGGCACCTGTCGCCGCGCCAACGCATCAACACAATCTACCGGCACGACTGACGCCAGTCAGCGGGCGCGATGCACTGATCGGTAGTCTGGTTCGTCAAATGCCTGTTTGCCGGTTGATGACGATTACCGGTGCGCCGGGTGTCGGAAAAACTGCCGTGGCATTGCGCGTAGCGGAATTGCTGCTGCAGTACTTTCGCGATGGCGTCTGGTGGGTCGACCTTGCCAACCTCGAGGGGAACGCGCCGCTGCTCGACCACCTGCTGCACAGTCTCGCGACTGACCTTTGCACTCTGAACGGTCGCCACGCCTTGCTGGTGCTGGATAACTGCGACCACGTTCGCGGTGGCTGTGCGGCGCTGGTCGAAACCCTCCTGCAAGCTGCGCCTCGTCTGGCCATCCTGACCACCAGCCGGGAAGCCTTGGGCGTTGAATCAGAGACTGTTCATTGCGTGCCGCTGCTGGCGATTCCCAAGCGCTCGACACTGGAAACCGTTGAAGAAGCCATGGGCTATCCGGCGGTGCAGTTGTTCGTCAGCCGTGCGCGGGCGCGGCAACATGGCTTCAGTTTGCGTAAACAGGATTTGCCCGGCGTACGCGAAATCTGCCGTCAACTGGACGGCCTGCCGCTGGCGATCGAACTTGCGGCGTCGCAGATCGACGCGCTGGGCTTGATCGGGTTACAGGCACAGGTTGAAAACGGTCTGCAGTTGCTTGGCCAAGGCCGGCGCACTGCGGTGCCGCGCCATCAATCGATGGCTGCCGCCATCGATTGGAGCTATCGGTATCTGACGGCATTGGAACAGCGCGTGCTGCTGCGTCTCTCAGTGTTCAGCACGGGGTTTACGTTGGAGGCCGCACTGAGTGTGATCAGTTGCGCGGACCTGGCCGGCTCCAGGCTGACCGCGATAATCGAAGGCCTGGCGCGCAAATCGTTGCTTATTCAGCAACCCATCCGTGCAACGGTGCGCTATTGGATGCTCAATACCGTGCGCCGCTACGCTCGTGATCAGCTTGAGTGCAGCGACGAGAAGCTCGATCTGAAGCAGCGCCATGCGCGCTATCTCAGCCGTACGCGCAGCGCTTCAGGCCGGGCACTCGTCGTGGAGGCTGTCGAGTAGCAGGCGCACCTTGCGTAAGTCCGCAGTGGCATAGCCTTCGGTGAAGCGCTGATAAATCGGGGTCAATAAATCGAGTGCCTCGCGATGGCGGGACTGGCGTTGCCATAAGTGAGCGAGGTCTGTGGCACTGCGTAACTCCCACGCCAGTGCGCCCTGGATTTTGGCAACGCTCAGAGCGTGTTGCAGTGTTTGTTCGGCTTCGCGGGTTTGGGCGGTGTCTGTCAGGGACTCTTCGCGAGCAGGCTCGCTCACACAGACGGAATCTGCGCCCGACATAAGACCCTTGTGGGAGCGAGCCTGCTCGCAAAGGGGCCTTTCGAAACCCTTCAATAATGCAACCGCCCGAGCCCGCAATATCTCTGCCGAGCTCCATCCCGCATCGCCGTTGCGCGCCCGTTCCACCAGTGCGTCATCGACAAAACGCTCATCCAGCGTAACCATGACTTCCCGGATCAAACCGCTGCTTTGCGCTGACACAGGCGTGGCGTTATCAGGGTCGATCACCTGCGCGTAATGCCGGCCCCAATTGTTGAACAACAGCACCGAATGCTTCTGTGACTGTTCCAGCAACAACTGCAACAGGGCACGAGCGTTCTGCCGGTCACCGTTGTAATGCGCAATCAGACAGCTGGCCAGCGCCAGGGTGTAGCAAATCGAGGTGCCATGGTTGATTTGCACGGCAATGTCCAGCGCCTGCCGTGCGGTGCGCCACGCTTGCTCGGGCAAACCTTGCAGCCACAACACCCGCGCGAGCACCGTCAACGAGGCGACGCTCTGGTCGTACTGCACGCCAAAGCCGTGGGTGAAGCGATTGAGGTGGCCGCTGTGCGCCATGCGCTGCAGCACTTGCTCGGCATGCACACGAGCCTGGGGCTGGTCGCCGGCATAATGCAGGGCCAGCACGCGCAAGCGATGTGTGCTCAGTGAAAGCAGCGGTTCGCCATGCACACCAATGCGGTCGAATTGCTCGCTTTGCGCCAACGCCGCGCGGTAGTGCCCGCAACTCAGATTGACCGCCATGTGCCCCGACACCGCACGCAGCTGCCCAGCGAGATCGCCGTGTGTCTCGGCCAACTGGCAGGCGTCGACGAAGGCCTCGATGGTTTGTGGCGTGCCGCCCCAGGTGTGGTAGCTGGCGCTGCCGAGCGCCAGTTTCAACGCGATTTGCAGGCGAGGGCAGGGCTCTGCTGTTTCCTCGAGCAGACTCAGCGCCCGGCGGACATAACGGCTGTAATCGCGCAGCAATGACAACTCCTGCCACAACGGTGCCGAAGCGGCTGCCAGTTGAATGCCCAGCTCATCCGGCCCCGGTCCGTTGAGGCTCCAGTCCAGCGCCGCGCGTAAATCCTCCAGGCCCCGGGCATAGCGCTCCATCCACAACACGGTCGGGGTGTTGTCCCAATCCGCTTGTGCCTGCTGCATCAAGGTCAGGCAGCGTTCGGCGTGGCGCTGGCGGGTTGCGCTGAGCTCGTCGGCCTGTTCAAGTTTTTCCAGAGCGTAATGGCGCGTGGTGTCGAGCAAGCGATAGAAAACATCTTCGTCGCCCACTTCTACGCCAAGCAGAGATTTGGCCACCAGCTGCGTGACAGCGGTGAACACGGCGCCGGGATCGATTTGTTGGCCAATCACCACCGCGGCTGCAGAGGCGAGGGTGAAGCTGCCGCGGAAAATCCCCAGCCGGCGCAGACAGGTTTGCTCGCAGGGGTTGAGCAGGTTGAAACTCCAGTCCATCGTGGCGCGCAAGGTCAAGTGGCGTTCGGCGCTGCTGTGTTGTCCGGCCGACAACGGCGGCAAACCTTCGCGCAACTGCTTGAGCAGGCCGTCCATGCCCAGTTCGCTGACCTGCGCGGCGGCAAGTTCCAGGGCCAGAGGAATACCGTCCAGGCGCTGGCAGATCTCGATCGCTTGCGGCAGTTCGGCGTGGCTCAGTTGAAAGCTTTCCCGGGCTGCCGTCGCTCGCTCGGCAAACAATTGCAGCGCAGCAAAACCCAGCGCCCGGGCCGGATCCATCGGGGTCAACAAGGATGGGCAATCGAGCGATTCCAGGCGCTGCACGAACTCGCCCTCAGCGCGCAGGCTCTCGCGGCTGGTCGCGAGGATATGCACCTTGGGCGCGCCGCGCAGAATCTCCTCGCTGAGCGACGCGACCGCATCGATCAGGTGCTCGCAGTTGTCGATCACCAGCAACATTTGCCGTTCCCGCAGGCCATCGACCAGACAAGCTTGCGCATCGCCGTCCGGTGCGGACAGATCGAGCAGCGTCGCCAGATGCGAGCCGATCAGCCCGGGATCGGCGATGGGCGCCAAATCCACCAGGCGGATGCCGTCGCGATAATGCCCGAGCAATTGTTCCGCCACACGCAGGGCCACCGTAGTTTTGCCGATCCCGCCGGGGCCGACCAGGGTGATGCAGCGTTGGCGCGGCAACTGCGCAATCAAGTGATCGACCACGGCTTGGCGGCCGATCATCCGCGTACGACGCAGCGGCAGGTTGTGTCTGGCGACGGCAACCGCAGGCTTTTGTTCGATGTTATCGAGCAGAATCGGTGCGACAAAGCTGTAGCCGCGCTGCGCCACGGTGACGATGTAGCGCTGCCCGTTCTGCCCGTCGCCGAGGGCCTTGCGCAGCGCCGCCATGTGTACGCGCAGGTTGATGTCTTCGACCACACTGTCCGGCCAGACCCCGGTCATCAATTGCTGTTTGCTGACCACTTCGCCGGCCTGCGCCAGCAAAATCAGGAGGATGTCCATCGCCCGCCGTCCCAGGCGCAAAGGCTGTTGGCCTTCAAGTAGCAATCGTTGCCCGGGATGTATCCGATAGGGGCCAAAAGCGATGGCCTGATTCGGGGGAAAACTCAACAGCGCGCTCCTGCGGTGATGCGGCGGACAGGTCGAACCAGTGCCTGGCGCAAGCGCAGGCCGTCTGATCCGGGGTGTCCGGGCATAATCCTCAGGTTTGAGCATCAGTGCAACGGGTGGCGTAACGGCAGCAGTCAAAACACCGCAGGCTGCGCAGCGTTGCTTTTCAGCTTGCCCATGACCCGACAGCGCCAGGCAAACGGATTGATGCCTTCGCTACGGGTGAACATATGGCAGAAATGCGCCTGATCGCAGAAGCCGCACTCCAGGCTGATCTGGGTCAGGCTCAGGTCGGTGTGCTGGATCAACAGCTTGGCCCGCGCCAGGCGCTGGGTGCGAATCCAGTCCTGTGGCGAGAGGCCGGTGCTGCACTTGAACGCGCGGGAGAAATGGCTGCGTGACAGTGAGCAGGCGCGGGCCAGCTCCGCCACTTCCAGACTCTCGCCCAGGCGATCGAGGATCAGTTGTTTGACGTGGCGTTCGCGCTGCGGACTGAGTCCGCCACTCGCACTTTTATGCGGTTCGCAGGCAGGGGCGAGGGCGACGGTTTGCTGCAAATAAGCCATGGCCAAGGTCCGTGTCGGTGGGGAAGGCACGGTCAGCGCATTCCCTCAGGTCAAAAAAGCAACGCTGCGCAGAGGGCTTCATTGTTGGGCGAGGGCGTAAGGCTGACGAGTTAATCGTTGTTAATTCCATCGCCGAGGCCTGAACTCAGCACATCCCTGCAAGTCTGCGCCCGCCGAGTTGCGGCACGATCACAGCAAGGGTGGCCGCTGTCGGCCAGATCAAGGGGAGATCCAATGAAAGGCATGTTTAACGCAGCGGCGGCCCTGGCGGGCGTTCTGGCCACGTCCAGCGCCATGGCACAGGCGCCGCAGGTCGGCACCCAGGCACCGGGCTATTTCCGCCTGGCCGTGGGCGATTACGAAGTCACCGCGTTGTTCGACGGCTATAACGATTTGTCGCCAAAGCTCTTGCAGGGCATGAGCCAGAGCCAGATTCGCGCGCTGCTGGCGCGTCGTTCGATTGAAACCCCGGGCGTGCAGACTGCGTTCAATGCTTTTCTGGTCAATACCGGCAAGCAACTGATTCTCGTCGACACCGGTGCGGGGCAGTGCATTGGCGCCACGGCGGGGCAGCTTTCGGCCAACATGCAGGCCGCCGGTTACAAGCCTGAGCAGGTCGACACGATTCTGCTGACGCACCTGCACCTCGATCACGTTTGCGGCCTGGTCGATGCGCAAAAGCAGCCGCTGTTTGCCAACGCCACGGTGTACGCCGCCCAGGCCGAGGCCGATTACTGGCTTGATCCGGCGGCGTTGGCCAAGGCGCCGGCGGGTGCCAAAGCGTTCTTCCAGATTGCCCAGGACTCCACGGCACCCTACGTTGCCGCCGGGCGCTTCAAGACGTTCGCTGCGGGGCAGTCGCCGCTGCCGGGGCTGGTCGAGGCGACGCTTGAGGCCGGACACACGCCGGGCAGCACGACCTATCGTTTTACCTCGCAGCAGCAGAGCATCGTGTTCATGGGCGATCTGGTGCACAACCTCGCCGTGCAGTTCCTCCATCCGGAGGTGTCGATCGGTTTTGACGTCAACAGTCAGCAGGCGATCAACAGTCGTCAGGCCGTGTTCAGCGCGGCCGCGACGAGCAAGACGTGGGTGACGGCGGCGCACTTGCCGTTTCCGGGGATTGGTCACATCGCCGCCGAAGGCAAGCACTTCCAATGGGTGCCGGTGGAATATGGCCCTTACAAACGCGCGGCCAAGGTGCCGTTGATCGAGTAAAGTGCACAGCGTCCCGCCTGCATGAAACCGCTGACACCGATAAGGAAACCTCGCCCATGAACCGTAACGATCTGCGCCGCGTCGACATGAACCTGCTGGTGATTTTCGAAGCGCTGATGTTCGAAAAGAACCTGACCCGCGTCGCTGAAAAACTGTTCATGGGCCAGCCTGCGGTGAGTGCGGCGCTGGGGCGGTTACGCGATCTGTTCGATGATCCGTTGCTGCTGCGCAACGGTCGCGGCATGGAACCGACCGCGCGGGCGCTGGCGATTCTCAAGGAGCTGCAACCGGCGATGGACGTGATTTCCGGTGCGGTCAGCCGGGCCAAGGAATTCGAACCGGCGAGCAGTTGCGACGTGTTCCGCATCGGTTTGTCGGATGACGCCGAGTTCGGCCTGTTTCCGCCATTGCTGCGCCAGCTCCAGCAAGAGGCGCCGGGCATCGTCGTGGTGGTGCGCCGCGCCAACTATCTGTTGATGCCGGCGCTGTTGGCCTCGGGGGAAATCTCCGTGGGCGTCAGCTACACCACGGATCTGCCGGCCAATGCCAAGCGCAAAAAGCTGCGCGACATTCCCTGCAAGGTTTTGCGCGGCGACGACCGTCCGGGGCCGCTGACGCTGGACGAATACTGCGAGCGTCCGCATGCGATGGTGTCGTTTTCCGGCGACCTGAGCGGCAATATCGACATGGACCTGGCGAAGATCGGCCGCTGCCGCCGCGTCGTGCTGGGCGTGCCGCAGTTCAGCGGCTTGCGCGCCTTGCTCGCTGGCACCGAAATGATCGCCACCGTGCCGGATTACGCCGCTTGTGCCCTGGTTGAAGGCTGCGCCTTGCGCGCCGAAGACCCACCGTTTCCGATCGATGCCGCGCAATTGTCGATGGCCTGGAGCGGGGTGCATGACAACGATCCGGCGGAGAAATGGCTGCGCTCGCGGATCAGCCAATTCATGGCCGCGCCGCTGGATATCCCGGCGATCTAAGTCCCGCACCGAGTTACTGATCGTTCCCATGCTCTGCGTGGGAATGCCTCAACGGACGCTCCGCGTTCGGCTCTGGAAGGGACGCGGAGCGTCCCGGGCTGCATTCCCACGCGGAGCGTGGGAACGATCAATCCCGGTCCATCGCAGAACTAAGCACACCCATCCAATTTCTCGCGCCGCGGCCTTGGCATGATTCCCCTCAATGACATTCAAAGGGTCGGGTCATGATTGCTTCGAGGGATGAACAGGCGCGCGACGTCGGGTTGCTGTTCCTGCGGGTCAGCGGCGGGTTGTTTCTGTTGTGGGTGCATGGCTTGCCCAAGCTGCTGGACTTCACGGCGCAACTGCAGCTGATCGAAGACCCGTTTCACCTCGGTGCGCACCTCACCCTGATTCTGGCGATCTTCGCCGAAGTCCTCTGTCCGCTGCTGATCGTTGCCGGGGTTCTGGCGCGTCTGGCCTGCTTGCCTATTCTCTTTGTGCTGCTGGTGGCGTTGCTGGTTGTGCATCCGCAATGGAGTGTGGCCGAAGGGCAGTTCGGCTGGCTGCTGTTGATCCTCTTCACCACTGTATTGATCGCCGGGCCCGGACGGCTGGCGATTCCTGTTCGTTTGCCCGGAGTGCTGCGTTATGCCTGAAGTCCTGAATCAACAAGCACCGGGGGCCGATGAGACTGTCACGCTGATCATCAAACACTCGGTCAAGGCCGGTTTCGAGTCGGCCTATGAAGCGTGGTTGCGCAATATCGTGCGCGTGGCCGGCCAGCGCGAAGGGCATCTGGGTGTGGACGTGGTGCGCGGCAAGCGCGGGCGTCTGGATTTTTACACCTGTGTGCTGCGCTTCAGCTCCACCGAAGCGATGCAAGGCTGGCTGCAGTCGTCTGAGCGTCAGGCACTGGTCGCCGAAGCCGCGCCGATGCTGGCGGATGGTGATCAGACCGAAGTCGCGCCGGTCAATGAATTCTGGTTCACCCCTCTGGCCGAAGCCGGCTCGCCACCGCCGCGCTGGAAGCAGGCTGTCGTCACCCTGCTGGTGATTTTGCCGCATACCTTGCTGGTGCCGCTGATCTGGGGCCCGCTGCTCGCGCTGCATCCGCTTCTGTCCAACTACGTGGTCGCGACGTTCCTGATCACCCTGACCATCGTGCTTTCGGTGGTTTATGTAGTGATGCCGCCAGTCACGCGTTTGTTCACCCCATGGCTGGAAGCCAGCCAGGCCCATGAACACCTCGATTCCCAAGAAACCTCGCCGCGTTGAGCGTGAGGTTTGCTGACTTTTACTTTTGCTTGAGGAACTGCGATGAGCGCCGATCTGATTTTATTCAATGGCCAATTTCATACCGTAGATCGCGAAAAACCACTGGCCAGCGCCGTGGCGATCAAGGACGGGCGCTTCGTCGCCGTCGGTAACGATGCCGAGGCCATGGCCCTCAAAGGCAGCGCCACGCAAGTGGTCGACATGAAGGGACGCTGCGTCATTCCCGGCCTCAACGACTCGCACTTGCACCTGATTCGTGGCGGCTTGAACTACAACCTCGAACTGCGCTGGGAAGGCGTGCCGTCGCTGGCCGATGCACTGCGCATGCTCAAGGATCAGGCCGATCGCACACCGACGCCGCAGTGGGTGCGCGTGGTCGGTGGCTGGAACGAATTCCAGTTCGCCGAAAAACGCATGCCAACCCTTGAAGAAATCAACCAGGCCGCGCCGGACACCCCGGTGTTCATCCTGCACCTGTATGACCGCGCCTTGCTCAACCGCGCTGCTTTGCGCGTGGCCGGCTACACCCGCGACACGCCAAACCCGCCGGGCGGTGAGATCGTTCGCGACAGTAACGGCAACCCGACCGGCATGCTGGTTGCGCGGCCGAACGCGATGATTCTCTACTCGACCCTGGCCAAGGGGCCGAAGCTGCCGCTGGAATACCAGGTCAACTCGACCCGCCAGTTCATGCGCGAACTCAATCGCCTCGGCCTGACCAGTGCGATCGATGCCGGCGGTGGTTTCCAGAACTACCCGGACGATTACCAAGTGATCGAGCAACTGGCCAAAGACGACCAGTTGACCGTACGCATCGCCTACAACCTGTTCACCCAAAAACCGAAAGAAGAGCTGACCGATTTCCAGAACTGGACCGGCAGCGTCAAATTGCACCAGGGCGACGACTTCCTGCGCCACAACGGCGCAGGCGAGATGCTGGTGTTCTCCGCCGCCGACTTCGAAGACTTCCTCGAACCGCGCCCGGATCTGCCGCAGACCATGGAACAAGAGCTGGAGCCGGTGGTGCGCCACTTGGTCGAGCAACGCTGGCCGTTCCGTCTGCACGCCACGTACAACGAATCGATCAGCCGCATGCTCGACGTGTTCGAGAAGGTCAACCGTGACATTCCGTTCAACGGTTTGCCATGGTTCTTCGACCACGCTGAAACCATCACCCCGCAAAACATCGAGCGGGTGAAAGCGCTGGGCGGCGGCATCGCGATTCAGGACCGCATGGCGTTCCAGGGCGAATACTTCGTCGATCGTTACGGCAAGCAAGCCGCCGAAGCCACGCCGCCGATCAAGCGCATGCTTGCCGAAGGCGTGCCGGTCGGCGCCGGCACCGACGCCACCCGCGTCTCCAGCTACAACCCGTGGACGTCGCTGTACTGGATGGTCAGCGGCCGCACCGTCGGCGGTCTGGCCCTGTACGAAGAAGGTTTGCCACGCGCCACCGCGCTGGAGTTGTTCACCCACGGCAGCGCCTGGTTCTCCTCGGAGCAGGGCAAGAAAGGCCAGATTCGTGTCGGCCAACTGGCAGATATGGCGGCGCTGAGCGCGGACTTCTTCAGCGTTGAGGAAGAAGCGATCAAGTGGATCGAATCGGTCATGACTGTGGTGGGCGGCAAGATCGTTTACGCCGCGGGTGACTTCGAAGACCTCGGCCCGCGCTCGATTCCGGTACTGCCGGATTGGTCGCCGGTGGTCAAGGTCCCGGGTCACTGGCGCCCGAACTCGCCGCTGCAGGCGCAGGTTCACCAGTGCAGCGGGCCGTGCGCCGTGCACACCCACAGCCATGAAAAGGCGCGGATGTCGAACGCGCCGGTCAGCGACTTCGCTGGTTTCTGGGGCGCGTTCGGCTGTTCCTGCTTCGCATTCTGAGTTTGAAAAAAGCGTCGGCCAGCGGGGTCGGCGCTTCCCGCAACAACCATCCCTCCAGGAGTTTTGCCATGAGCGTTCCTTACAAGCGTTTGAACAAAGATGATGCCGTCGTACTGCTGGTCGATCACCAGACCGGTCTGATCTCGCTGGTGCAGGATTTCTCGCCGAACGAGTTCAAGAACAACGTGCTGGCACTGGGCGACATCGCCAAGTTCTTCAAGCTGCCAACCATTCTGACCACCAGCTTCGATGCCGGTCCCAACGGCCCGATCGTGCCTGAGCTGCTCGAGCAATTCCCGGACGCACCGTTCATTCAGCGTCCAGGCCAGATCAATGCCTGGGACAACGAAGACTTCGTCAAAGCGATCAAGGCCACCGGCCGCAAGCAACTGATCATCGCTGGCGTAGTGACTGATGTCTGCGTGGCATTCCCGACCCTGTCGGCGATTGCTGAAGGCTTCGAAGTGTTTGTGGTGACTGACTCGTCGGGCACGTTCAACACTACCGTGCAGCAAGCAGCTTGGGCGCGGATGTCGGCTGCCGGTGCACATTTGATGAACTGGTTCGCCGTGGCGTGCGAGCTGCAGGGCGACTGGCGCAACGACATGGAAGGTCTGGCGCATCTGCTGTCCGAGCGTCTGCCTAACTATCGCAACCTGATCAACAGCTATACCAAGTTCACTGCCAAGTAAGAAGATCAAAAGATCGCAGCCTTCGGCAGCTCCTACATGGGAACGCGTTTTCCCTGTAGGAGCTGCCGATGGCTGCGATCTTTTGCTTTCAACGCTTCTGCAACCACCCCAAAAAACCACCTTTCTTCACCGCCACCGGTTTGGCCATCAACGCGAGGCGACTGTTCTGCTGACGCACCGCCTGCAGTTTGTTCAAGGCCCGGCCGACTTCGCTGCGCTTGTCCATGCACTCACGGGTCAACTGTTTGTCGAGGCGATAGATGATGCTCGACGTCAGCGCCGTGAACGTCGCCTGCGACGGTGTATCGGCAAGAATGCTTTGCTCACCCATGACTTCGCTCGGGCCCATGCGCCCGGCCTCGGTCTGGTCATTACCGTCCGGCACCGTCGCGCTGACCACACCCGTGGCAATCACGAACAGGCTATCCGGCACCTCGTCCAGACCCAGCACCACCTGGCCCGCCGTGTACTGCTGCGCAACCATCGATTCGGCGAGGCGATCGCGTTCTTCACTGCTCAACGAACGGAAAATCTTCACTTCATCCAGCAACGCGCGGGCGCGGCTCGACGGTTCGATGACACCGTCGGGATGCCGCGAAATCCCCGCTGCTTCGAGATGACGGTGGGCGAGGTCGAACAGCTGATTGCGCACTTCGCTTTTCTTGCCCAGCTCGGCGATAAAACCGCTGGCAACGTACTCGGACATGGTTTCGCCGGCTTCTTTGAGCACTGCTTTCGGCGCGGGGCTGAGCAACAGCGAACTGCTGCCCTGCAAGGTCCGATCAAGCGCATCGAGCACCCGACGCGGACGGATATGGTTCGGCACCTGGATGCTGATCGACACACCGTGCATGTTGCTCGGCCGGCTGAGGTTGACGATCTTCGCCTTGGCCGCCACCGAGTTCGGTACCACGGCCATGGTCCCGGCGCTGGTCAGCAGGTGGGTGGCGCGCCAATCGATATCGAAGACCTTGCCTTCGACGCCATCGATCATCACCAGATCGTCTACCTGATAGGGCTTGGTGGTGTTGAGGACGATGCCGGAAAACACATCGGCCAAGGTGCTTTGCAGCGCCAGGCCGACAACGATCGCGACCACCCCGGACGTTGCCAGCAGCCCTTTGACCGGCAGTTCCAGCACGTAGCCGGCCGCCGCGACAATCGCGACCAGAAACACCAGCGCGCCGATGACATCCTGCAGCAAGCGACCGCTGTGACCGATGCGGCGCATCAACGCCAGGCCGATCACTTCGGTCAGCACCCTTGCGGCGTACAGCCACCAGAGAATCCCCAACGCCGTCGCGCCCAGTTGTGCCACGCGATCATCGGCGAACAGCGGTGCCTGCAACGGGCTGACACCGGCGTTGATCACCAGCGCGCTGAATGCCAGAAACAACACCAGACGTACGCCGACTCGCGGTGCGCGATGGGAGAAAGGCGAGAAATGCCAGAGTGCGGCGTCGAGCAGCAACAGCATGGCGCTCCAGGACAGCAGGTGGGTGAGGAAAAAGGACATGACAATCTCCGGCGTTACATAAGTATTGGCGAAGGGCATTTGTGGCGAGGGAGCTTGCTCCCGCCGGGTTGCGCAGCAGCCCCAAAATCGTCCATGCCGCGAAGATTTTGTGAGTGCTGCGCCCTCAAGCGCGAGCAAGCTCTCTCGCCACAGGGCGTCGCCTCAGTTCAGATGAGTCTTCAGTTCCGCCGCCGCCTGACGAACCGCCGCTTTCACTTCGGGAATCTGGCTCAGCGGATTGAGCAGGCCAAAGTCATGAATCATCCCGTTGTAGCGCACCGAGGTCACCGGTACGCCAGCGGCATCCAGATGCCGCGCGTAGCCTTCGCCTTCGTCACGCAGCACGTCGAACTCGGCGGTCTGCACCAGCGCGGCGGGCAGGCCCTTGAGCTGTTCGGTAGTGGCGTTGAGTGGCGAGGCATGGATCTGCGCACGCTCGGCCGGGTGGGTGGTGTAGCTGTCCCAGAACCACCGCATCATGCCCATGGTGAGGAAGTGACCCTCGGCAAATTGCTGGTACGAGCCGTCATCGAATTGCGCGTTGGTCACCGGCCACATCAACAGCTGGAAACGCAGCGCCGGGGCTTTCTGCTCCTTGGCCATCAACGCCACCACCGCCGCCATGTTGCCGCCGACGCTGTTGCCGGCTACCGCCAGACGCTTTCCGTCGACACCGATCTCCTTGCCGTGCTCGGCCACCCATTTTGTCGCGGCGTAAGCCTGGTTGATCGCGGTCGGGTACTGCGCTTCCGGCGACGGCGTGTAATCGACATACACCGCAACAGCGCCCGAGCCGACCACCAGATCACGAATCAAACGCTGGTGCGTCGGGAAGTCCCCCAGCACCCAGCCGCCGCCATGGAAAAACATGAACACCGGCAATTCGCCTTTGACCTTGGCCGGGCGCACCACTTTCAGATTGATCGTCTGGCCATCAACCTTGATCGCCTTGTCGCTGACTTCCACGCCGGAGAGATCAACCTTCACCGAAGCCTGCGCACCGGTCAGCACTGCACGGGCGTCTTTCGGGCTCAGTTGCTCCAGCGGACGACCGCCGCCGGCGGCGAGGGCATCAAGGAACGCTTGAGTGTTGTGTTCCACGCCAGGGCTGCCGGCGGCAAAGGCGCTGCTGACGGACAGAGCGAGGACGGACGCGGCGAGGGTTTTCTTGATGTTCATGCTCAATTCCATTTTTAGATGTGATGCAGGAACTGCCGAAGGCTGCGATCTGATCGTTCCCACGCTCTGCGTGGGAATGCAGCCGGGGACGCTCCGCGTCCCAACGATCAGATGGCAGCCTTCGGCAGCGCCTACGTGTTCAGGGTTGTTTTCAAACCGTGAGCACAGATTAATGGGCTGCTGAGAAGCGAAAAAGCGGCTATAAAGCGTTTAACTGTCCACCAGAGAGCGACAATGAACCCGTTCGAAGACATGCGTATTTTTTGCCAGGTCATGGACTCCGGCAGTTTCACCGCCGCTGCCGACCAGTTGGGTCTGTCCAAGCAATTCGTCAGCCGCCGCTTGATGCAACTGGAAGAACGCCTCGGGGTGCGTTTATTGAATCGCTCGACACGTCGTCTCGACGTCACGCCGCTGGGGCAGAGCTATTACGAATCGGCGCTGCGTTTGCTTGGCGAGGTGGAACAGGTCGAGCAGGGCATCGCCGGCGAGACCGCCGAGCCACGCGGGACAATTCGCCTGAGCGCGCCGCTGTCGTTTGCCGTCGCGCACCTGGGTTGCCTGTTGCCGCTGTTTCTGCAGCGTTACCGCGAGGTCACCGTCGAGGTGGACCTGAGCGACCGACCGGTCGACCTGCTTGGCGAGGGCTACGACCTGGCCCTGCGCATCGGTGTACTGGAAGACTCGACGCTGATCGCTCGGCGCCTCGCCAGCATCGAGCGGGTCTATTGCGCCAGCCCGGCGTACCTCGCCGAACGCGGTACACCGCTCAAGCCTGAAGACTTGCACAGCCACGACTGCCTGCCATACGGCCATGGGCGCTCGGTGCAATGGCGCTTTAACGAAGGGCCGGGCAAACCGGTGCTGGTCAACGTCACCGGACGCATGCGCGTGAACAATGGCGAACTGCTGCGGGACGCGGCGGTGCAGGGGATGGGGATTACCTATCTGCCGACGTTCATCGTCGGCGCGGCGCTGAAAGACGGACGGCTGGTGCCGGTGCTGGATGATCTACGCCCGGAACCGCTGACCCTGTCGGCGGTTTATCCGCAGCATCGTCAGGCCTCAAGGCCGGTGCAGGCGCTGGTGGAGTTTCTGCGTGAACGGCTTAATCAGAGCCATGTGAATCTTTGATCGTGCGGCTTCTCAGGCAAGCGGTGTGTTATCGAACGAGCGAACATCACACCGTTTTTTCCAGCGACGCCGTTATGGATATTCCTGTCGAGTATGCAAAACGCTCAGAATCTCGATTCGGTCCGTCACCTCATAAATCACCACGTAATTAGGATGTACAACGATTTCCCGAGTGCCGGGAGATCGACCTTTACTGTAGAGACGGGGATGAACAGAGAGTGAGGTTGTGGATTCTTCAATGGATTTCGAGAGACTCACTGCGGCTGCAAAGTTTCTCTCGCCAATGTATCTGAGGATGTTCGACAGATCGGCCTTGGCTTCGGGCCGCCATTTAATCTGCATCGGCCTTTTTTCGCATGGACTCGATCAACGCATGCATTTGCGCCATCACTTCGTCATGCGCGAAGCTCGGACGTGGGTCATCTCTTGACGCCTGCACTTTGGCTCGCAGCCAGCGATCATGACTGGCAGCCTGCTCTTCGCTTTCAAACTCTGAATCAGCGGGGAAGATTTTGCTGTCCATAGTGCCTCCGGGATCAATGCCTGGCAGTCTATTCGGTAGAGGGATTGCTGTCGTCGTTGTCTGGATGAATTGCATCTTGGTCGAGCTCCATGAATATCTGTAGTTCGACAAATCCTAGTCTGAGCGCTTCCGACGGCCAACCGACGGGAGATGTAGGAAAACGGTTGGGGTTTCCCGTGTGCCTTCCTTTTTCTGTAGGACTCGCTGTTTCGCGCCGTGTGGCGGACTTACAACATTGCAACAACCGCCACCCCGCGTCTGTTCTAGACTCATGCTGCTCAATCACCCGCTGTCCGCAATATCGAGGAGTCAACTGACATGGCCACGGCAACGAAACCCCGATCCGTGACCGCCCATGTACCGGTGCAACTGGCCGAGAAGGTCGATCTGATAGCCGAACGTCTGGAACGCTCGCACAGCTGTATTGTGAAGCAGGCATCGAGCGCCTGGATTGATCAAGAGGAAGAGCGCAGCCGTTTGACGCATGAAGCCTTGGCTGACGTGGACGCCGGGCGCGTCATTGATCATCAATCAGTGCAGATATGGGTCGACAGCTTGAGTTGCGATACGCCTCGCAAGACACCACTTTGAAATGGAGGCGAAGTGGGCGAGAAGGACTTTCCGATCTGAGCACGTAGCCGATCGCGCGAAGGAACTCTTCGCTGTCTCCGTCTGCTAGCACCTGAGACAGGTATTCGCTGATGGCTTCGTCACTGTCCAGCAGCGCGACCATGTCGAAATTCGTCAAAGTCTGGCTCATGGTTAAACCTCCTTTGCCATTTTTTGTGCGCGTCGGATGTCTGCGCTTTGTGAGGATTTGTCGCCTCCGATGCTGTGCTTGACTGTATCCAAGTGGATACGGATAAACAGTCGGCCAAGTCTTTACTGGATGTTGGAAGTGTCGTCAGTGGCTGTAGGCAAGAAGCCAATCGATTGTGAGAGTTGCGGTGCAGCTACTGGCCTCATCGCGAGCAGGCTCACTCCTACAATGGATAGGTGTAAGGCGACTATCCAGTGTGGGAGCGAGCCTGCTCGCGATGACGGCCTCACGACCGCCAGACTTCCAGAGGACGAATCAAGCCTGCGCCGCCGCCGTCGCTACCGGTCTTTCCGGCTTGCGCAGCGCCTCCAGCCTTGAATCGCTGTAGCGTGTTTCGCGGAAGAAGCGCCAGTGCCCGAACAGGTCGTAAACGTGGGTAATCCGCCCTTGCTCCTGATAGCCCAGGCGCATGTGCATCTTCAAGGCCTGCACATTGGCGTTGTCGCAGATATCCACCACTTTTTTGAACCCCCGGGCGTCCATGACTTGCCAAAGTGCGGTCTGTGCGTCGACGGTCAAGGTGCTGCCGAAATAGGGCCGGGCAATTTCGGCACCGAACTGGAAGTATTCACCGGGCTTGACCGGGAACGTGCAGCGGTAAAAGTGGCGGTCGAAATAGTCGCGAGTGCTGGCCCAGACGAACCCGACGGTGTGACCGTCCTGGTCCAGGTACATGTGCCCGGTATGCCCTTCAGCGGCGAGTTCGGCCATGGTCTGCACGCGGTCACCAAAGTACTTGCTGAATGCCTTGGCGTTTTCCTCGGTGATGTCGACTCTGCGCAAACCTTCACAGGGGCGCAGTTTGTTGGGGGCAATCGGCGTGACCAGATCGCGCTCCATCCAGAGCAATTCACGGTGAGCGAATACGTAGCGTTTCCACAGCGCGCCAACGGTGCGGCGCAGACCTTTTTGTTTGATGCGCAGAAGCAGTTCTTCGATGACGTTCATGATGCTCTCCGAGGCCCTAGCCCAGGTGTGGTGGATGATGTTGCCGGTTGAGTTTCGGATGTATGTGCCGCCGCCGGGTTGCCGGCACGCTGTGCGCGCCTTTTTTGCAGGACCGGTTTGACGCAGTGCCAAAGACGCAGTCCAAGGCCCAGCAGCAAGCCACTGGGGCGCCATGAGTAGAAGCTCCAGCGCCATTGTTCGATCTGGCCGGTCATGCGCTCGTGCAGTTGATGGCTGGAATTATCCAGGCTGACCCGCGACGCATCGATCCAGCGCCATTGCTCGTCCAGGCCCCAGCGAATCCACTCCTCCAGCAGCACCCGACCGCTGCCCAGATCAGCATGCTGCGGCAGGAACGCAAGGTTGTAGTCGTAGAGTCGACCCTGCTCGAGCAGGCCCAGCCGATAGCTGATGCAGCGATCGTCCAGCTCCAGCGTCACGACCCGCACCAGGCCTTGAGCGGCGAGGGCGGTGAAAGCGCTAGCCATCCACTGACGGCTGCGTTCGGTGGCGAAAATCCCGACGCCCTCGTCACCTTTCCAACTGACCGACTCGACTTCCTGCAGCGCCTGTAGAACCGTCGGCATCGAAAGCGCATCGGGGGTGATTCGCCGTACCTGGGCGCCGCACGCGGCAATCCGTTTACGCGCCCGACGCAGTTTGTAGCGCGGATCGCCGCAAACTTCCTGATGGTCGGCTTCGCTGATCAGATGCACCGGCACCCTGCAACTCAGGCGCCGTTCAGCAGTGGAGCTACGCGCTATCCACTCGGTGAGGGCACTCTCTTCACCGGCAGGTTCCGACAGTTCATTGAGTTGCAGCAGCGCATGGGGCAGGCGCTGGCGGATCAACACCAGCGCAGCACGCATATCCTCGCCACCGAGCAGCGACAGCAGGGCCAAGCGATCGGCCAGCGGATAACCCAAGTGATGCAAGACCCGAAATGGCAGGCCAGCGAAGCGTTCGCGGCTGGACACCAGGGGCAGGCACAGGCGCAATTCGCCTGCTTCCCAACCGAGCAGAATGTGCAGACGCTGATCCTCGCCCAAGACCTGCTCTGCCGCGCACATCCAGCCAAGGTTGTTGAACGGCGTGTGGTCGGTCACGCGCAGGCGCAACGCTTCGTACGCGGTTGCCGGAAAGTCGGCGGTGCACAGGGACGTGCGCCATTCGAATCGCTTCGCCATAGGTTCAGGTCGCCGTGGCTGTGACAGGTGGACGGGAGGGTTTACGCAGCGCTTCGAGGCGTGAACCGCTGTAGCGGGTTTCGCGATAGAAGCGCCAGCGACCGAACAGCGTGTAGATATTCATGATCCGCTGTTGTTCGGTATAGCCCATGCGCAGGTGCAGCTTGAGCGCCGGGATGTTGCTCGAGTCACAGACATCGACCACTGTGCTGCAACCCTGAGCGGCCATGGCTTTCCACAATTGCAATTGCAGGTCCACCGACAACTCTGTGCCCCAGTAGGCGCGGGCCAGTTCGCCACCGAATTCGAAAAACTCGCCGGGTTTTACCGGGAACCGGCAGCCGTAGTAATGCCGATCAAAATAGTCGCGCGGCGTGCCCCAGATAAACGCCACGGCATCACCGTGGTCGTCGACATGCATATGCCCGGTATGCCCGTCATCGGCCAGCTCGGCCATGACGCCGACGCGGTCGCCGAAGTAACGAGTGAAGGCGCTGGCGTTGTCTGCAGTGATCTTCATCACACGCAGTGGCGGGTAAGGTTTGAGGCTGTGCGGCGGCACCGGGCTGACCAGGTCGCGCTGCATCCACAGCAGTTCCTGATGGGCAAAAAGGTACATTCTGCGGATCTTCGCCAAGGTCGCTCGCAGACCTTTTCGACGGATATGTCCGCGCAGTTTTTGCAAAACTTCCATGGTTCTTTCTCCTGATGAGGGTGCCACGCACAGCAACCGGTTCGCGGGGCAGAACAGCGCAGGCCGGTTCATGAAGCGCTCCAGCCCAGGGCAAACAGGGTTTGTCCTGGCAATTGGAAACGCACGCGGCCGTTTTCGCAGGCAAACGGTACGTCGCGGCTGCGATTGTCGGCGCCGAAGAAACGCAGGGCGCCGTGGTTAAGCGGGCACTGGGCGCCGCTCAGATCAACGCGCTGCAGGCGTGTGCCTTTGTTCACCCCGAGCAACGTGCGCTGCTCGCCGCCGGCCATCGCCAGCACATCCACTTCGAAAGCGTCGTTATCCAGTTGCAGCACTTGCGGCAGCCAGTGCCGAGCGATGAATTGCTGGGCAAGGCCCACCGGTTTCAGCTCGAAGCGATCGCCGTCCAATACGCGCACCATGCCCTTGGCATACGGCGGCTCATCGGCTGCCTGAAACCAATTGAGCATGGTCAACAAGCCGTCCTGAGAAGCATTGATGACGACCGAGGCCCACCACAGCGCGGCGTAATGGGTTTCCTGATCGTAGGGGCTAAGGCTGGAGCCGCTGGACAGGTTGGTCTGGTCCAGCAGCAAGGCCTTGCGCGGTTGACCCTGACTGTCGAGACCGACCAGCTCGGCGGCACGGCGCACGCTGTCGCGGTAGACCCGGGTCGCGAGCACGTCGCGCACCATCCATTCGTGCCAGGCCAATGCGTCGACCTGATCGGCGGATTCGTTGAGCAGCTGCCGGGCCCAGTCGATCCCGCGTTTGCCCGCCGCGTTGCGGGTGAACGGCCCGTTGACCAAGCGTGAGCTGGCAGGCATGGCGATACGCACGCCGGCCTTGGCATTGGCCGGATCGCTGCGGACTTGGCGGGCCATGCTGAGAAAAATCGTTCGATAGTCTTCGAAGCTGGAATAGTTGAGGTTCGGCTCGTCGGCAAAGCCGATGTAATGCGTGCCCTGGCCACCCAATGCGCGAGTGCTGGCGAGCCAGGCTTCAAGGCCGTTGCTGCTTTGTACATCGGCGCGCAAATCGGCCCGACGCCCGGTGCCGGCGAGCAGCGTGATGTCCTGGCGGATGCCAAAGCGAGTCTGATAGAGCTTGCGAACCGGGTCTTCGAAACGGGCATTTTTCGAAGTGACGTCAACGTAGCTGTAATAACTCGCCGCACTCGGTTTCAAGGCATCCAGTGCAGCATGACTGGTCGCGGGCGGCATGAGATTGGGCAGGGCAATGCCCAGATCCGGCGTGCGACCGAGAACTTTATCGTGCAGGGCCAGTCGGGTCTGGCCCGGGTCTTCGCGCAACGGCTGCAAATGCTGCGGATTCTGCGCAAACAGATTGGCCGTGCCGTCGAGCCAGAACGCCGCTTTGCCGCTGCCCAGCAGGCGCAACCGCCACGTCTGTTCGCGGTCGCTGACCGGCAAGGCCACTTGATCGAATTGCCAATAGGCACGGTGGGGCTTGAGGGCCAGCGACAGCTGTTGTCCATCGTCCACGCGCTGTGCTTGCAGTGCGTTGACGCCGCCATGGTATTTGCCGTTCAGTACCGCGTGTTCGCCCGGTGCCACTTTGAAAAACAGCTCATCGCCATTGCGGGTTTCGACACTGAAATGCACTTTGGCCGGACTGAACAGCGCCACGGTCTGATCGTCATGCTCGACGCGGTAACTGCGGAAACTGTAGCCGGGAATCTCCAGGCGATAACTGGCAGCCCCCGGCACCAAAGGCCAGCGCTGCGAACCGCGGGTTTCACTGGCTTTGATCGACCGTTCGCCCTGCAAACGGCCCTGACCGTCGAGCAGATAGATATGCTCTTCATTGGCGTCAGCCTGCCACGCCGGAACCCAGCGCACGGTGACTGTATCCGGGCGATCGGCTTGCAGATACAGGCTGCCGTCGCGGATGTCGCCCCACTGCATGGGCGCCGCGAAGGCGTGCAGCGTCATGCCGAGTCCGAGCAGCAAGGCCAGGCGCTTCATGCGGCTTTCCTGCGGTGCAGCATCAGCCACATCGGAGCGATGTCAACGGGAAGGATGAACAACGTGTGCCAGAACGGCACGCCGCTCAGTCTGCAATAAAGCACCAGCATCGCCAGGGTCACTGCCAGATAGGCAATCGAAGACGCCGCCGCTGCGCCGACGATGCCGTGGCTCGGGATGAGCAGCAGGTTCAGCCCCAGATTGAGCAACGCGCCCACGCCCATCATCAGCGAGACGGTCGCCGGGCGATTCTTGCCGATCAGGTCCAGGCGCAGAATGCTTGCGTAGCACAGGCCCAGCAGCCCCGGCAGCAATGCCAGCAGCGCCGGATACGCCGGTTGGTAGGCGACGCCGAACAGAGTGACAATCAGCCATTCGCCGATCAGCGCCATGGTGACGCAGGCGCCGAGCATCACTGTGGCGGTCAGGCGCAGCGCCAGCGGAGTGACCTTGTCCATGCCTTTGTCCTGTTGCAGCAGGCGCTTCATCAGCGGTGTGGTGACCGCTTCCGGAACGATCAGCAGCAGTTCGGCGGCGGCGCTGGCCATGGCGTAATGGCCGAGCGCGGTGCTGCCCAGCAGGGCGCCGATAAACAAATAGTCGGAGCGCAGAATGACCTGTTGAAACAGCAGGTCCGGATGGCTGCGCGCGCTGAATCGCAGCAGCTCGTTCTGGCTGGCGCGGTCCCATTGCAGTTGCAGCGGTTGTGCGCGTTTGAGCCACATCCACCCCACCAGCACCACCAGGCTGATACCGGCCAGCCAACTGATCAGTGCGGCTTCGAGTGCCGCCTCTTTCCACATCCAGAACAGCGCAACAAACAGCAGCAACGGCGCCAGCGATTCGATCAGACGCAAGACATTGAACGCGACCACGCCGCCCGACGCGTTGTGCAAGGTCAGCAGGCCGCTTTTGAGAACCGTCAGCGGTACTGCCAGCAGCAACAGCCACGCCAGCAGACCGAGCTGCATCGTGACATCGAGTTCACTGCCAAATTCACGCGCCAGCGCGACCACCAGCAATGTCAGCAGCCCGGCCAGCAGACAGCCAAACACCAACACCTGAGCGAGCAACAAACCCATCGGCCGCTGATTGGCCGCTTGATAACCGACCGCCGAATTCAAGCCGCCGCTGGTGGCCGCACTGATCAGATCCGGCAGGGTGCTGAGCAGGGCGAACAACCCGCGTTCGCTCGGGCCGAGAATCCGCGCCAGCAACACATTGCGCAGCAGGCGCAGGGCGATCATTGCCAGTTTGGTGCCCATGCTCAGCGCCAGATGCCTGAGGTAGCTGCCGCGACTCATGGCCGTGCCCCGCGAAAGATCCGTAACGACAGCAGCTCCGGATTGCGCGCGGTGCGTTGGCTGACGCCGAAGCGCGGCAGGTTCAGAGGGTCGCCGGCGCCGCGATAAAGTCCGGTGGTCGTGCCAAGGGCAAACGGGTAATCGTGGTTGGCGACCTGCTCGCGGACCCGTTGATCGTTATCGCCGTTGGGGTAGCAATACACCGGCAAGGGACGATTGCAGCCGTTGTGCAAGGCATCGCGGCTACGGCTGATTTCTTCGTGCAGACGCACGTCATCCAGTCCGGTGAGGATCGCATGACTGGCGCCGTGTGGGCCGAAACGCACCAGACCGGAGGCTTCCATGGCGCGCACCTGATGCCAGTCCAGCGCTTGCGGCAACGACTCCGGCGGACACTCATCGGTCAAACGTTCAAGTTCCTGCGGGTCGAGGCTTTTTAACCCTTGCAGATAATGCAGCAACGCCAGGCTGCGCCGGTCGACGTCGATATCGTCGAGCAGTACCGGCAGCGGGTGACCGGTGATGCGCAGGTATTCGATCAGGTGCATCCGGGCCTTGTCGCCATGACTGCCCCACAGCGTTTCGCCAACGCTTTCCCACCAGAAGCGCTGCCGGCTGCCAATAAAATCAGTAGAGAGAAAAACGCTCGCCGGCACTTGGTGTTTTTGCAGCAGCGGATAGGCGTGCACCGCGTTGTCCCGCCAGCCGTCATCAAAGGTCAGCGCCACTTGCGGGCGTTCGGTGCGCAGGGCGTTGGGCTGGAGCAGTTCCATCAGTGGCACGCAATCGAAATGCTTGCGCAGCCACATCAGCAGGTGTTCGAACGCCTGCGGGCCGACGCACAGCTCATTGCGGTGCGGCAGGTTGGCGGCGCGGTCATTGGCCAGCACGCGGTGCAGCATCAGGATCACGCCTGCGCCGTGCAACTGGTTGCGCCCCACGGATGAGTTGAGATAGAGCCAACCGCTGGTGCGTTTTATCAGCTGTTTGATCGCCATGGCATGCGTCCTCTCAACGATTCTGGTCGGGATTCCATTGTGCGTACCGCTGCCCGCGCAGGAACTGCCACAGGCCCGCGCTCATGCCCGCCAGTGTCACCAGCAGGAATGCCGCGAGGCGAAACGGTTTGGGCAAACGGTGTTGCGAATCCAGCAGGCCGGCGATGGCAATCGAGTAACCGGTCAATTGCCCGATAAGGCTCAAGCGATAAAAACCGTGCTCGTTCCACAGCCAGAAATTGCTCAACAGCAGCGGCAGCAGGAGTATCGGCGCCAGTCGACGGATCAGTTTGTGGCTGATCAACGCGATCGAATACAGGCCGTGCTTGAACGGATTGAGCAGTTCACTGCGTTGCGCCAGGCTCTGCAGGCCACCAACCGTGACCCGCTGGCGGCGACGCCACTGCTTGTCCGCTTCGTCGACGCCCTGGTCGATCACCTGGGCCTGGGGCACGTAGACGATGCGTTTGTGCGCCACCGGCGCGCAGGTACTGATAAAGAAATCGTCGTTGACCTCGGCCGGCACGTTCTGGAACAACTCGCGGCGCAAGGCGAGCAGGGCGCCATCGGCGGAGACCATGCAGCCGGTGCGATTCTCGACCCGGCGCAACCAGCCTTCGTAATGCCGATAGAGGCTGTCGCCGATGCTCAGGCCGCCACCGGTGACCGGGATCACCATGTGCCCGGCGCAGGCCCCGACCTGCGGATCGCTCAACGGCGCGAGCAAGTGGCCGAGAGTGTCGCGCGACCATTGGTTGTCGGCATCGGTGAAGACCAGAATGTCCCCGGTGCTCACAGCGACGCCGGCATTCAGCGTGGCGGCTTTGCCCTGGCGCGGCAGGTCGAGCACGGTAATGCGCGGGTCGACGATCTTGTGCGCGCAGGCCACGGTGTCATCGGTCGAACCGTCACTGGCAAGAATGATCTGCAGCGCGGCCGCTTGATAATCCTGGGCGAGCAACGTGCGCAACTTGTGCTCGATGTGCCGAGCCTCGTTGTGCGCGGCGATGACGATGCTGACGTTCAGTGGCGGCGCCGGGTCATGTCGCCAGGCCGGGAACAACGGCGCCAGCAAGGTCAGCAGCAGCGGATAGCCGATGTAGGCATACATCGGCAGCAGCAGGCACAGGCAAAAAATGAGTTCAGCCACGGGCAGGCCTCCTGGCGTTCCAATGACACAGACCGAGCATCAATGCCGCGCTGGCCAGGCGCAGACGCACCCAGTGCAGGCCCCACAGTTGCAGCGTCAGGCTGACGTTATGCTGGCGAATGCTTTGCCGCACGCTGAGCAACAGACTCGGCAGCAGGCCCAGCATCAGCAGCATCAATGCCTGATGGGCGTAGCCCGTGAGCAACGCAAGGATGGCCAGCGCATCGAGCAACCACACCAGCACTGACAGCAGCGGAAAACGCAGCAGACGCAGGCTCATGCCGTGGGTGCGCAGCAATTGCAGGTGACTGCCCTGACGCCACAGTTCCTTGCCGACCCATTCGCGCCAAGTCATTTCATAACCCCAGTGCAGGGCGATGCTTCGGTTGACCGACAGCAGGCGCGCGCCGTGTCTGTGCAGGCGCAGGGTGTATTCCTTGTCCTCACCGGTGCGCAGGGTTTCGTTGAAACCACCGACCTCGTCGAACCAGCACCTGCGCATCAACAGGTTGGCGCTGGGCAGCCATTGCACGCTACGGCTGACGTTGCGCGATGGCCGCAGGTTGCGTCGCTGCCAGGCGCTGGCGTACCACGGGGCGGCAGCCGGGGTGTGCAGGTCGAGGCCGAACACATCGCCCTGAGCCTCCCTCTCAAGCGCGAACAAAGCGAGCAGCCAGTCCTCGGGCATTTCGATATCGGCATCGATGAAGGCCAGCCATTCGTGGCTGGCAATCGCTGCGCCGCGATTGCGCAAGGCGCCGATCAGCAGGTCGGGCAGCACCAGCACCCGAGCGCCGAATGCGCGGGCAATCTGTGGTCCGTCGTCCGTGGACCCGTTGTCGACGACGATCAATTCACAGTCCATGTCGGCGGCGTTCGCGGCTTTGCGAGCGGCCAGCAGGGTGCGGCCGATGTGCCGCGCCTCGTTGTACATCGGAATGACAATGCTGATCTGGCTCATGCCCTGGCCTCCGTCAGCGCTGCCTGCTCGGCTTTCAGGCGCAGCACCCAGGTCAGCGCAAGCATGATCCACAGGTACTTCAGGTTCGGCGCGCTGAGGAACATCAGGAACAGCGTCAATGAGAGAAAACTCATTCCTAGATGGGTAATCAAATCCGCCTGCTGCCATTCGCGCCGCTGCAACCACGCGCTTCGTGCGCGGATCAGGTTGAAGAAGCCCTGTCCAAGCAGGCCAACAAACAGCAGCCCGGCGGGAATACCCAGTTCGCTGAAAATCTCCAGATAGGTGTTATGGGCCCGGCGATACAGATCGCCGATCTTGCGGTTGGCCGAAAACGCCTTGGCATAACCGGTGGTTGCGTAGTGCAAAGGGAAGGTGCCGGGGCCGGAGCCGAGCAGCGGATGTTCACGGATGATCTGGCTGCCGACGACAATGTACGAGGCGCGACGGCCGAGGGAGGCGTCCTGGGCCTTGGCGCCGGCGCTCAAGATACTCAGCGACTGAATGCGGGCCAGATAACCGGCCGGCATTGCGTAGATCGCCAGGGGAAGGATGATCGCCGCACCGAGCATGGCGAAGCCGAAATGCCGGGGGCGGATGTGGGTGAGCTGCTGACGGTAATGCCAGACACCGATGGCCAGACTCAAGGCCAGTACCACCAGCCCTGAGCGCGACTCGGTTTTGGTCATGCCGCCGAGCAACAACAGACAGCAGGCCGCCCAAAACAAACGGTGCAGCAGGTTCGGGCTGCGAATCACCAGCAGCAGGCCCAGCGGCACGGCGAAGGCGATCAGCAGGGCAAAGGCGTTGGGGTCTTCGAGCAGGCCGGCGGCGCGGCCCTTGTCCTGGAATCGGCTGGAAAACATCGCCATCGCGCAGGTCGCGCTGACGCTGAGAGTGACCAGTCGGGCGAACAGATCCAGATTCAATTCACGACCGACCAGCAGGGTGATCACGAACAGGATCAGGCCCACGCTCAGCTCACGCAGATGCGTTTGCGACATGCCCAGGTTGTCGCTGGCGAGCAGGCTCAGCAGGTACAGGGCCATGAAGCCGATCAGGTAGCGCCACAGATTGCTGCGCAGACGCTGCGATGGAATCTGGTGCAGTGCCAGTTGCAGCGCCAGAATCAGGGCCAGCGAAACACCGATCAATTTGCTCCCGGAAAACGCAGTGTCTTTGAAGAACCCTTCAAACGGCACCAGTGCGGCAATGCCCAACAGGCCCCACGACGGTTTGCGATAGAGCACCGTGAAACCCAGCAGCCCCAGCACCGCCCCCGGGGCCAGGAACGGATAAGGACTGACCAGCAAAGCCAGACAGACCAGTGCCAGCAGACTGACGATCGAGAGCGGGAAAATCATGCGCGTGCCTCCCGTGCCGTGTGGATGTACAGCTGCGACCAGCGTTCGGCCAAAGCCTTGAGGTCGTAGCGCTCCTGTTGTGTGCGTCTGGCGTTGTCGCGCAACTGCGCAGCCAGCTTCGGTTCGGCCAGCAAGGTGTCGAGCTGGCGGGCGAGGGCGGTGGTGTCGTTCGGCGCCGCGAGCAGGCCGTTGTGGCGGTCCTGCAAGACGTCGGGAATGCCGCCGACCGCGAACGCCACCACCGGCACGCCGGCCTGCATCGCTTCGAGCAAAATCATCGGTGTGCCCTCGGTGCGCGAGCTGATCACCAGCGCATCAAGTTGCTGCCACCAGCCTTGCATCGCGGTCTGATAGCCGGGCAAGCGAATCCGTTCTTGTAAGCCGGCAGCGTCGATGCGCGCCTGCAACGCCTCACGTTCCGGGCCGTCACCGAGCATCACCGCGTCCAGTTGCGGGTGCTGGTGACACAGGGCAATCAGCGCATCGAGAAACAGATCCGGGCCTTTTTCGCTGCTCAACCGACCGACGTAACCGGCCAGCCAGCGTTGCCGGTCTGCCGCCGGCTGGAAGGCCGGCACTGTTGGCAAACCGTTGGGAATGACCTGCAACTTCTCCGCCCGCACGCTGGCCTCAAGGTGCAGCGTGGCAATGCTTTGCGCCACGCAGACCACTCGCTTGACCGACGCCGTGCGGCACAGTTGCAGGCTCAACCAGGTGTAAAACTTCTGCTTGCGACTGCGCGGAGTGAAACCGTGCTGGGTGATTACCAGCGGCAGGCGCAACAGCGTTGCGCCGATCCAGCCAAACAACAGCCCTTTGAAGTTGTGCGTGTTGAGCAACGGCCGATCACCACGGCGCTGATACAAATGCCGCAGCAGTCGACCGAACCCGGCACAGCCGCGAGCGTCCACCCCGGCGTTGCGAAAGCGCTCGATCAATTCTGCCGGGGCGTCGAGAAACAGCACTTGGTGCTGCCCCGACGTCGCCAGGCAATGATCCAGCAACATCCGCTCGGCCCCATAGAAGCCGCCGCTGCTGAGCAAATGAATGATCGGCAGCGCGACGCACGGGTTGGACGCCGCGTTCAATTGCGCACCCAGTGGACCAGGCGTGGCATGGTCCAGTGCTTGTGCGGATTGCCGATCTGCGGCGTTTCTTCGTTGATCACCAACAGTACCGGCAGGCCCAGTTCATGGCTGATTTGCGCCGGATGTTTGAAGCGGTGATCGAAGAACTCACGCACATAAACGAAGGCAATCGCCAGCAACAGTCCAGTGAACAGCCCGAACGGAATGATCAGCAGCGGTTTGGGAAAAGCCGCGGCGGTCGGTTCAAACGGTGGACTCAGTACACGAGCATTGGACAAGTCATTATCCAGCGCGCGTGTCGTGCTGCTTTCAGCGAAGCGTTGTGCATAGGTCGAAAAGGCTGCGTGCAACGCGCCGATTTCAGTGTCCATCTGGCGCAGCTTGCTCTGGGTTTGCTGCAATTGATGGATGCGATTCTTGAACTCGGCAATGCGCGCGGTTTTCTGCTCGATGACCTGGCTGACCACCGACAGGTCGATCGTGCGTTCCTGGATGCGGTTATTGACCACCTTGAGGAACTGCTGGCGTGTGCGCGCGATTTGCTCGCGGGCCAGCAACATCGGTTCGCTGCCGGGCTGGAATACCGCCAGATCGTTCATGTAGCGGCTGACCTGCGTGGTCAGTTGTTCGCCCATCTGGCGGATCTCGCGGTCCTCGAACGCGATGTTGTCCACCGTAGTCGTGAAGGTAAACGGAAAGGTGTAGTCATTGAGTTTGTTGGTGTTGGCGGCGGCCAGGCTGGATTTCAGGTAATCGAGCCAGCGCTGGCTTTGCAGCAAGCGATCGCGATACAGATTGAGTGCCTGCTCTTCGGTGTTGATCGCATTGAGGCGAAAGGTGATTTCCTCTTTCGGATCGGACGAACCGACGCTTTCCAAGAGGCTCAGCCGCGCGCCCTCCAGACCATCGAGTCGCACCTGATATTGATGCTTCTTGGTCTCGTAGAACGAGTGTGGCAGCTCGATCGATTGCAACGCCTGACGATCGACCAGATAGTTTTGCAGCAATGCGGCGACGAACGCCGTGCCTTGAACAGGATCAGGGAAGCTGTAGACGATCGAGATGACATTGGAACCCGGCAGGGTTTCGATCTTCAGATTGTCGATGGCGTCCTGGGTCAAGCCGTCCAGTGCCGTGTCGCGCACCGGATCGGTTTCCATGCCCAGCGCGTCACGCAGCGGATTGATCACATATTCGCGCAGTGGCGTGCTGACGTAACGCTTGAACGGTTCGCCGGCCAGCTTGCTGAGCAACCCCGGTGGCGGGTTGTACTGACCGTTGTCACGCAGTTCGCTGACGGTCTGGCGAATCAGCGCCGGCGAACGGAGGATATTGCTTTCGGTTTCCATGTCCGCCAGCGATGGCGGAATGAACGTGGCGTTGTCCTGGGTCAGCGAGGTCGTCGCATCGCCCTGAGAGAGTTTTTTCGACTGCACGATCACCTGCGCAGTGATATCGAAGCTCTGTTTGAGCAGCAACGGCAGGAGCAGGGCGATCACTGCAAAGGTCAGGAAGATGCGCTTCACCGTTTGCTTGTTGGCGAAGAAAATCCTGAAGAACTCATGCAGGTAATTTTCTTTTGGGTTCATGTCGTTCACCTGAGAGTCAGTTGTCACTGCCTTTGTTGTCGACGCGGTAGCCGAAGCTGAAACCGACGCCCTGGAACAGCACCACATCGGCCAATTGCCGGGCGAGTTCGCCGGCGCTGGCAAGTTTGGTTTTTGGCACGTAGAGCATGTCGTCCGGCTGCAGATAGGCGATCTGTGGCGCCTCGCCGGACAAGGCTTTTTCGACGTCGTAGTTCATTGCCTGCACCTGATTGCCGTTGCGCCGCATGATCACCACCGAATCGAGGCGCGCCTTGACGTTGGTGCCGCGCGCCAGCGTCAGCGCCTCAAGCACCGACACTGGTCGGCGGATCGGGTACGAACCTGGTTGAGCGACTTCGCCGAGCACATAGATCTCGTTGCCGGCGGTGGACTTGAGCAGCACGTCCACGGTCATCCGTCCCGGCAGTTGCGCGTATCGCTGATTGAGGAAGGTTTCCAGTTGATTGACGGTCATGCCTTGCAGCGGCACGGCGCCGATTTCCGGAAAACTCGCGTAGCCGTCGGTTCCCACAGTGATTTCGCGGCTCATGCCGGTGGCCGGGTGGTTCAACGCGCTTTTGAGGTTCTGCTCGTTGCTCAGCGGGCTGAGAATCTGCACCGAGAGCTGATTGCGATTGGGCTGGAACAGCTGCTTGCGCTGATAGGCGCGCTGGATTTCCTGACGGGCCTCTTCGCTGGTCAGGCCGGCGATTTTTACTGAGGTGTTGGCGCCCGGCAGTTCGATGGTGCCGTCGGGCAGCACCAGTTGCGTGCCGTTGAGCTGGCTGGCGGCGGTGAAATTCAGGCCGATCTGGTCGCCCGACTGCACGCGGTAAGCGTCCGAGCCGCTGGTGCTGATATGGAAAATCACATCCAGCACGTCTTTCGGGCGCAGGGTCTGTTCGACCTTCGGCATGTCAGTCGCCTGGGCGTTGGCCGGTGCGGCGGTGAGGATATTCACCGGCATGTTGCGGGTCTCGGAAGTGCTGGAGCAGCCTGCAAGCGGCAGCAACAGCAGGACAAGCATTCTGGCGTTCATGGCGTCATCCTTTGCGTTTGCTTACAGGTTTTTGTAAAGCCATTTGGGCATGTAGTACTTGCGCCGGTTGAACACGCTGCCGACCACTTTTGCGCCGGCCTGAGTCAGGCGTTGCACGGCGGCCTGGGCGACTTCCCAACGGGTATCTTCGGCGCGCACGACAAACACCACGCCGTCGACCTGAGTGCTGATGACCAGCGTGTCGGCGGCGGAGTACACCGCGTCGCCGTCGATCACCACGAAGCGGTAGCGGCTGCCCAATTGGTCGAGCAGCGGGCTCAGGCGTTCGGCCGTCAGGTGCTCCAGGGTGCGGATCGGCCGGCCGTTGGGCAGCACGTGAAAGGGCAGGCTCGACACCTGCACCACGCAGTCCTGCAACAGCGGCGGGTTGTCCGGGTTGAACAACAGGTCGCGCAGGCCGCGCTCCTTGCCGAGGTTCATCTGCTGGGTGAGGTTGTTGGCCGACTGGCTGGCGTCGACCAGCAGCACCTGGCCGCTGCTCATTTGTGCCAGTTGACTGGCCAAGGCCAGGGCGCTGGTGGTGGTGCCCGCGCCGGGATTGGCAGCGGTCAGGAACAGGATCCGCAGATCGAGGTCCAGCACGGTCGAGGTCAGGTTCGATTCGCTGGGGCTGGCGATGCTCAGGCTGTTATTGGTTGAACCGTCCATTAGCTTGCTCCGTGGCCGCTGAATACTTTGAAGGGGGTTTTCAACAGAATCTTCAGATCAAGCAGAAGGCTCTGCTCGGCGATGTAGCTGAGGTCCAACTCAACGCGCTGGTCGAAGTCGATGTTGCTGCGCCCGGAGATCTGCCACAGGCCGGTCATGCCGGGGTAGATCGCCAGACGCGCGAGATGATTGTCCTTGTAGCGGTAGGCGTTGAACGAGGTCGGGCGAGGGCCGACCAGACGCATGTCACCGGTGACCACGTTGATCAGGTTGGGCAGCTCATCGAGGCTGGTGCGCCGTAGAAAATGGCCGATGCCGGTGATGCGCGGGTCCTTGTCGATCTTGAAATCGATGGCGTCCGCCCCGTGTTTATTCAGGTGGCGCAGCGATTCCTTGAGTTCTTCGGCGTTGCAGACCATGGTGCGGAACTTGAACATGCCGAACTTGCGGCCGCGATAGCCGGTGCGTTTCTGCACAAACAGCACCGGCCCCGGGCTGGTGTGCTTGATGATCAATGCCAGGCCCAGCAGCAGCGGCGAGGACAGCAGCAGAATCACCAGCGCGCCGAGGCAGGCCACCACCCGATTGGTCCGCGACAGTTGCCATGGACGGCCGCCATCGCGGCCGCTTAACCAGCCGCGACCCTGGCGATGAATCGCTGCGTCGAGGCGCATGCGATGTTCGGGGTCGACTCGCTTGTCGCGGCGCATCTCTTGGATCGGTACACCTTTCTCATGTCCAGTCATGGCGTCCTCCGCATTCATTCAGCCGCAAGCGGCGCGCGGGCAGTGGGGTAGTAGTCGCGGAACCAGGCGATGAAACGACCCAGCCCCTCATCCAGTTCAATCCGGGGCTGGAATCCGGTGGCCTGGGCCAGGTCGCTGGCCTCGGCGCAGGTGTTGAGCACGTCGCCCGGTTGCAGCGGCAGCAGCTCGACAATGGCTTTCTGAGCGAGATGTTTTTCCATCAGCGCGAGGTAGGTTTTCAGCGCGACCGGCTGCTGTCCGCCAATGTTGAACAGGCGCCACGGCGCCATGCTGCTGGCCGGGTCGGGCTGCTCGCGATCCCATTGCGGATTGGCTTGCGGTGCCTGATCGATGAGGCGCGCGATGCTTTCGATGATGTCGTCGATGTAGGTGAAATCGCGCTGGTGCTCGCCGTAATTGAACAGCTTCAGCGGCTCGCCTTCGCTGATCGCCCGGGCGAACTGGATTGGCGACATGTCGGGCCGGCCCCATGGCCCGTACACGGTGAAGAAGCGCAGGCCGGTGCAGGGAATGCCGAAAAGATAGCTGTAGCTGTGCGCCATCAGCTCATTGGCTTTCTTGGTCGCGGCGTACAGCGACAGCGGATGGTTGACGCCATCCTTTACCGAATAGGGCGTGTGTTGGTTGGCGCCGTACACCGAACTCGACGAGGCGTAGATCAGGTGTTCGACCGGGTGATGCCGGCAGCTCTCAAGGATGTTCAGAAAACCGTTGAGGTTGCTGTCCAGATACGCCCGTGGATTGTCCAGCGAATAACGCACCCCGGCCTGCGCGGCCAGATGGATCACCACTTGTGGTTGTTCGCGGGCAAACAGTGCGTCGATGGCTGTCGCGTGGGCGAGATCAACCGTGGCGAGCTGGAAGTCGCCCACCTGTTCGCGCACCCATTGCACCCGGTCGTGCTTGAGCTGCGGGTCGTAGTAGTGGTTGAAATTATCCAGGCCGACCACTGAATGCCCGTCGCGTAGCAAGCGCAGGACGCAATGGGCGCCAATAAAACCGGCTGCACCGGTCACCAGAATCTTCATGGCCGCACTCCTTCTGGAGCGATGTGACGCAGGCCGATGCCGCTGTAGTGCAGACCGGCGGCCGCCACTTGTTCCGGGTTGTAGAGGTTGCGACCGTCGATGATCACCTTGGAACGGAGCTTCTCGGCGAGCAGTGCGAAATCCACCACGCGAAAATTTTTCCATTCGGTGCAGATCACCAGCGCGTCGGCATCTTCGAGGGTGTCATCGCGGGTCGCGCACAGATGCAAGTCGTTGCGATAGCCATAGAGGCGCCGGCATTCGGACATCGCTTCCGGATCGTAGGCTTGCACGCTGGCACCTTCGGCCCACAACGCATCCATCAGATACCGGCTGGGGGCTTCGCGCATGTCATCGGTGTTGGGTTTGAAGGCCAGGCCCCAGACCGCGATGGATTTGCCGGCCAGGCCTTGCGGGAACTGCGCTTGCAGCTTGCTGAAGAGAATGTGCCGCTGACGGTCATTGACGTCGGTGACGCTGCGCAGCAGTTTCAGCGGCATGCCGTTGTGTTCGGCGGTGTGCAGCAGCGCGCGCAGATCCTTGGGAAAGCACGAGCCACCGAAGCCGCAGCCCGGATAGATGAAGTGATAGCCGATGCGCGGGTCGGAGCCGATGCCTTTGCGCACCGCTTCGATGTCGGCGCCCAGCAGTTCGGTGAGGTTGGCCAGCTCGTTCATGAAGCTGATGCGGGTGGCGAGCATCGCGTTGGCGGCGTACTTGGTCAGCTCGGCGCTGCGGTTGTCCATGAACATCAGTTTTTCGCGGTTGCGGCAGAACGGCGCGTACAGCTCGCTCAGCTGCTCGCGGGCTTCATCGTCACGGGTACCGATAATGATCCGGTCCGGGCGCATGCAGTCGGCAAGGGCGCTGCCTTCCTTGAGAAATTCCGGGTTCGAGACGACGCGCACCTGCAGCCCGGTTTTGCCGCGTTGCAGCAATTCGCTGTTGGCGGCGGCCAGGACTTGGTCGGCAGTACCCACCGGCACGGTGGATTTGATGATCAGCGTGCGATCGGCCTCCATCAGGCCGGCAATCTGCCGGGCCACGTTGAGCACATGGCTGAGGTCGGCAGAGCCATCTTCGTCCGCCGGGGTGCCGACGGCGATGAAAATCAGCTCGGCGTGGGCCACTGCATCGCTGGCCTGGGTACTGAACAACAGACGTCCGGCCTTGATGTTTTCTTCAAGCGTTGCCGACAGCCCCGGCTCACTGATAGGCGGCACTGCTTGTTGCAGTTGTTTGATTTTGTTCGGATCAATATCAATGCATAAAACCCGATGGCCGACATCGGCAAGTGCGGCGGCTTGTATAAGTCCGACATAGCCTGTGCCAAATACGCTCACGTCCATCTGCGCACCTCAATAAAGCCAGAAAAGTTAACTACGGAATGAGATTGTTAAAGGGGTATAGCGCAGGGTTTGAAAAGCATGTCAGCAAAATGACATGTTGCACCGGTATAACACTTAAGCGTTTTTTGGCGATTGGCTATCAAGTCATTGCTGCGATTGAGTTTGTTGTTTTTTTGCAGATTTGTTCAGATTTCATCTAAGCGACAAACGGTCGAAACCCGCGTAATTGAAGGCTTTCAGCGCGGCTGGTGTGTCATTTTTGAGTCATGGTTTTTTTGACGGTTTATCCGGCTATCAGTCAATTCTTGCGATTTAATGGCCGGGTGCTAGTGTCAGCTTCTGACTGACAAACCTTTGACTTCCCGCCTTTTCGCACCGCCGGTATCGACATGTTCAGATATGCCAAGGAACTGCTTTTAGTTATCTATCTGTTGCTTTATTCCGACTATTACCTGGATCGGTTAAATGCTATCGGGTGGGGTTTTAATGTACTTTTTTTTGGCGCGATGTTTTTGGCGCTTATCGTCGCGCTCTACCTGACTGCCTATATACGACAGGCGCTCGTTCGACATGCATTCGCATTAACCCTGTTTGCTTCGGCGGTTTTCTTTGATGTTTATACACGGGTCACCGCGGATTACCTGAGGTACAGCGATTTTGTCTCGCTGGTCTATTCCGGTGGTTTTATTCAGGAAGCGGCGTACCAGTACCGGGGCGCGATCCTGCACGCCGTGCTCAATGGCTTGCTGTTGCTGTTTGGCATCGGGCTCAAGCCGCGGCGAGCGCTGGCCCTCCCCAACGTGTTGCGGGTCGCGGCGCCCGTTGTCGCTGTGTTGGCGCTCAGCGGGTTGCTGTTTCTACGCGCGGGTGAAGGCGCGCGCGGGCTGCCGGTCATGTACACGCCGCTGGCCTATCTGAACCTGTTCGCCTACGAGGCGCTGCATAACACGGTCGGCCCCCGGGAACCGGTGACGCTCGCGCGGACCGCGCCAGCCGTCGGCCACGACATCGTGCTGATCATCGACGAAAGCGTCTCTGGCAATTACCTGGACATCAACGCGCCGTTCGGCGTGCACAGCAACCTCAAGCAGGCGCCGGTCGGCGTCGAAATCTTCAACTATGGATACGCGGCGTCCATTGCCAATTGCAGCGCCGACACCAATGTCACCTTGCGCTACGGCGGCACCCGTGCCGACTACATGCGCATCAACAGCACGCTGCCGTCGATCTGGCAGTACGCGAAAAAGGCCGGTTTGCGCACGGTGTACATCGACGCCCAGCGCACCGGGGGCAACCTGCAGAACCTGATGACCCAGAGCGAAAAAAACGACATCGATGAGTTCGTGCAATTCGACCAGACCCGCGTGCGCGACCGCGACATGGCGGCTGCTGCCAAGCTGATCGCGTTGCTCAAGGACGACCGTCCCGAGCTGGTGGTGATCAACAAGGTCGGTGCGCATTTTCCGGTGCATGACAAATACCCGGACGCCTTCATGGCCTATCGGCCGACGCTGCCACGCGGGCAGTTCAGTGAAGTCGCCGACACCGGCGAACGCACCGGTTTCAACGGTCAGCCGGACGACTGGGTGCTGTATCGCAACGCCTACAAAAACACGTTGCTGTGGAATGTCGGCGAGTTCTTCGCCCGGGTGTTTGCCGAGGGCACGCTGGACAATGCGCTGCTGATCTACACCTCCGACCATGGCCAGGATCTGCATGAGCGCGGCAACCCTGGCCTCAACACCCATTGCGGAGGTGATCCGGTGGAGGAGGAAGGGCTGGTGCCGCTGGTGGTGATTCAGGGCCGCGGATTACAGGCGCCGGACTGGTCGGCGCATTTGGCGGCGAACAAGAACCGCTCCAGCCACTACAACATTTTCCCGACGCTGCTGCAGTTGATGGGCTACGACCTGGCGAATATCGAGGCGGTGTATGGCAAACCGCTGAGCGTGCCGACGGCGGATGAATTCACCTTCAACTACCGGTTCAACGCGCGGTTGGGCGCCAGGCCTGAGTGGAAACATATTGATCTTGGAAGCATTGTCACGCCGCCGCGGGCGCCGGCGAGTGTGGCGGTTGGTCAGTAAGGTTCTGCGTTGAGGCGACAGGCCTCTTCGCTGGCAAGCCAGCTCCCACATTGTCCGCTGCTGACACAAAAATTTGTGGACAACCGCAGTCCCTGTGGGAGCTGGCTTGCCAGCGAAAGGGCCATTACTGACACCGCCAATTTGGCGGCGAACCAGAACCGCTCCAGCCACTACAACATTTTCCCGACGCTGCTGCAGTTGATGGGCTACGACCTGGCGAATATCGAGGCG